>NZ_CALIII010000256.1 GCF_938018145.1 uncultured Campylobacter sp. | reverse complement strand
TTGCGATGAATTTAAATGTTGCGACGAAATTTTCGACCGAAGATAGAACATATAGTTCATCGAGGGAGAAAATTTCTAGCTCATTTAAAGGCGCGCAAGAGACAAGCCGCTAGAAAAGAAACCAAAATGCAAAAATTACTAAACCTAGCCAAGCTTGCAGCCATCAAAGCAGGCGACGAGATAATGAAATTTTACGCTCACAAGGGCTTTGACGACGAGATTTTAGCGGCTCGTTCGACCTTGAGCGAAAGCGTATGCGGTAAAAACGGCCGGGATTTCGAGGTAAATTTAAAAACAGACAGCTCGCCAGTGACTTCGGCCGATCTTGCGGCAAATGCGGCGATATTTGAAACGCTAAAAAGCTCGCAAATCCAAATTTGCTCGGAGGAAAAGATTTTGGGCGAGTCCGCGCGGACGTTTTGGCTCATCGACCCACTAGACGGCACAAAGGATTTTATCAGCGGTAGCGGCGAGTTTTGCGTATGTATCGCGCTCATAGAGGACGGTCGCCCCATTCTTGGCGTTATCTACGTGCCCGTTACCGGCGAAATTTATAGCGCGGCAAAGGGCGGACAAACGCAAAAAGAGCTTTATAAAAACGGAGCGTTTATCCCGCAAACTCTAGCCGCGAAAGAGTGCGCGCCGCAAACGATAATCAGCGGCAAACGCGGCAAAAACGTAACGGCGGGCAAGCTTGCGACCGCTCTAAATTTTGACATCGCGCGGCTAAGCTCGGCGATCAAATACTGCCGCATCGCCGAAAACCTCGCGGGTGCGTATATACGCTACTCGCCAAGCTCCATCTGGGACAACGCCGCTGGCGAGATAATCGCTGCAGGCACGGGAGCAAAGATGATCGATCTAGCGACGCTAAAAGCGCCGATCTACGACGCAGCCTCGCTAAAAAATAACGAATTTATCGTCATCGCAAAGGATTTTTTAGCCCGCGAGGATGAAATTTTACGAGCGATAAAAGAGCTAAATTTATAAACCAAAAGGCGACCCGCTGCATTTCAAATTTAAACGGCTCAAGTAAATACATTATATAGCAACGCCGAATTTAAGACCTGCTAGACGAGAGTCGATAAATTTCATTTAAAATTTAGCTAAAATCGTAGTCAAATTTCAAGCCCTAAGTCGCCAAACGTTTAAAGGAAACAATTGTTAAAAATCATAAAATCAGTTCTTAGCGTCATTTTCCAGGCTAGAATTTTATTTATCCTTTTTTACTTTTGCGCCTTCGTTACTTTTGCGCCCATGGCGTCTATCTTGGGCGCGGAGACGAGCCAAATGACGCTTTCTGTGCTATTTAACCCGCTCACGATACTATCTTGCGCATTGCTTGCCGTTTATATCGGCTTTAGAGTCGCAGCATATAAAAATCACGGCATAGATTGCAAAATGGACGCCGTATTTTTCATCGCTTTGAGCTGGGTATTTTTTATGCTATTTTGCTTGGCGACGCTTCTTGCGACCATTTTATTTTTGGAGGATTTTAGAAGCTTGCCGTCGCGAGAATTTTGCTCGTTACTTTTGGTGATGGCGATTTTTGCGGCATGGCGCACGCTTAAGAGCTCGGAATACAAATTAAGCGTATTTTACGAGCGAAAAGCCGGCGCAAAAACAAGCATAGTCAAAATCTTAATTTATTCAGTCTTAGCGTTTGCGGCGATTGTCGCGGTATTTTTTTAGCGAAACGATTTTAGATTCTATAAATTTGGCGCTTTTA
>NZ_CALIII010000255.1 GCF_938018145.1 uncultured Campylobacter sp. | reverse complement strand
CGATCGAGCTAAGCTTGCCGCTTTCAAAGAGCGATTTTGGGGGCGTTTTAGAGGAAGTAGTCTGGCGAAATAACCTAAAAGAAGGCGGCATTTATATGCAGGTCACCCGCGGCGTCGCCGATAGGGATTTTAAATTTATAAAAGGCTTAAAGCCGACTTGTTTCGTGTTTTGCTACGAAAAAGATATCGTCGCAAACCCTGACGCCGCGACCGGTATCGAGGTCGTTAGCGTCGAGGATATCCGCTGGAAGCGCCGCGACATCAAGTCCATCTCGCTTTTGGCACAGTGCTACGCCAAAGAACAAGCCGTAAAAGCCGGCGCCTACGAGGGATTTATGGTCGAAAACGGCTTTGTGACCGAGGCTACTAGCTCGTCGGCGTTTATCATAAAAGATAACGTCCTGATAACCAAACCGCTCTCAAACGAGATTTTGCCGGGCATCCGCCGCAAGGTGATTTTAGGTTTTGCCGAAAAGGCGGGGCTTGAGATCAGGCAGCGACCGTTTACGATGCAAGACGTTTACGATGCCGACGAGGTGTTTATCTCGGCTGCGACGCTGCCGCTACTGCCCGTCGTCAAGGCCGACGGCAAGCTGATAAACGACGGCAAAGTCGGCAAATACGTGCCGATGCTAAGGCAAATGTATATAGATAGAATCAAAAAAGAGGCCGGGCTTTAAGTTACATTTTGACGCTTCGAGCCGGCTTTATATTTGCGAGAGTCGGCTCAAATTCGGCTAAATTTGACGGCAAATTTGACGAACGTTTTAAATTTGCCGTCCGAAGCATTAGTAAATTTGAGTCAAAAACGCCTACCTACCATCAAATTTCGGAACTAACGATGAAAAATAAACCTAAAATTTTAATCAGCGCCTGTTTGCTGGGCGAAAATTGCAAATATAACGGCGGCAATAACGCAGACGCTATCCCTGCGGACGCGCTCGATAAACTTGATCAAATTTACGAGCTTGTAGCCGTTTGTCCGGAGTATCTGGGAGGGCTAACGACTCCGCGTGAACCTGCCGAAATTTGCGCAAGCGGACGAGTAATAACTAAATTTAGCGGTCGCGACGTGACGCGAGAGTTTCTTTCTGGCGCTCAAATTTGCGCCGATGTCGCTCGCGAAAACGGCTGTAAAATCGCGGTTTTAAAAGAGCGAAGCCCAAGCTGCGGAAGCGGCGAAATTTATGACGGAAGCTTTACTGGGCGGATCGTTAGTGGCGATGGGATAACCGCAGCGGCGCTAAAAAAACTTGGTGTTCGCATCGTCGGCGAGAGCGCGCTTTTAGAGCTAAATTTGGAAAAAGAAGCAGAAAATGGCCGAGTGGATAAACATTAAAGATATAGCGGACGGAGCGAAATTTTACGCCGGGGCGGCGATTAGGATAATGCCGACGCCGTGCGGGCTGGCAGAGGGAAATTTTATCCCCGAAAACGGGCTTGTTTACCTTATCTCGGACAACGCTTCAGACAAGAGCTATTTTAACTGCGTCTGCCTAAGCCGTGGCGAAGAAGGAAACGTGATC
>NZ_CALIII010000254.1 GCF_938018145.1 uncultured Campylobacter sp. | reverse complement strand
CTTATCACGCCTGAAAGCGGGTTTTTCACGCTAGCTATGCCGCCTAAAATTTCGGCGTCCACGCTTGAATACTCAAAGGCTAGCGTGGTATCTAGCGTTTGGCAGCCGCGCAGCACGAGATTTTGCACGTAGCAAAGCCCCTGCAAGCTCTCTATCACGCAGTTTTCAAAGGTCACGTTTTTGCTGTTCCACGCGAGGTATTCGCCGCTGATGAAGCTATTTCGCACGGTCACGTTCTCGCAGTTCCAAAAGGCGTCTTTGCTAAGCAGTTTGCTATCCTCGACGAGCAGGTTCTTGCAGCCGTCAAAGCCGTAGTTCCCGTCCAAATTTAGCCCGTAAACGCGCACGTTTTCGCAGTTCATCGCAAAATAATCCCCGCGCGCGCAGACGTTTTTTATCTCCACGTCCGCACAGCTCCACAGCGTCTCCTCGGCCTGGGTCAAATTTACGTTTTCTAGCCTCACGTTTTGGCACCTGCGGAAGGATTTTGGCGCCTGGATTAGCGTATCTTTAAAGCTCACGTCCTGCGCGTACCAGATGCCAGCGCGCGCCATCTGCATCAAAAACCCGTCCTCCACGGCGACGTTTTTAGTGTACCACAGCGGATATTTCCACTCGAAAGTGCAATTTTTTAGGCGCAAATTTTGCCCGTGCTTTAGCGGCGACTCGCCTGCCGCAAACCCGCACCGCTCAAACTCAGCGTCCTTTGCGCCAAACATCGCGCGCTCGCCGATAAATTTTTGCTCGACAAATTTTTGCATATTTCGCCTCCGTCGTTTTTGTTGATTATATCGGTTTTACGGCAACAAGGATGTAAATTTGAAAAATAGGAGCAAAATTTTGTGAAGCAAACGGGTAAATTTAAGCAGCAGAGAAAATCCAAGCGTTTAGGCATTGCTATTGTCTTTCGGAGTCCTATTTTCCCAAACGCTTGGCAGGAAAAGGTAAGATTTAGACTAGCGCAAAGGATGGAAACGCGAGCCTAAATTTTACCTTTTGCGGTCAAATTTGCCGTATCCGAGCGGATGCGAACGAGCGTCAAATTTGATCCAAATTTAAAGCCTGCGACCCGTCAAATTTGAACCGTCAAATTTAACCGAGTCGCAAGCGCAAAATCCAAATTTACCAAAAAGCGGCCCCGAAGCGCACTGCCCTGGAGCCGCTAAATTTTATTTTTCAAACGCCTTTTCTAGGCTAAACGGAAACGCCTGATAGCCCATCGCGTTGGTCATTTTTATCTCGATTGACGGCTCTTTTGCGCCCCATTCAAACTCGTTGATGTGAGGGCTAGGCACGCCGACCGGACGGCCTTTGGCGATGTCAAACTGCATGCCGGCAACCGCTGAGTAAACCATCACGCTATCTAGGTCGTCTTGATACTGCGCGAGCGAAGTAACAGAGCTGTACCACTCGCTGCCGCGCTGTTTGCCGTATTCCCAGACCTGCTCGACGGTTTTAGCTTTTTCGTCGATTTTATAGACGACCGCGCGGGAGTATTTCATGCCCGCCATCGCAGGCTGCTCCATGCCGCGGGTGTCGCCGTTGTCAAATACGGTTAGATAGACGAGCCCTTTTTTAGACTTGCTGTCGATTCTAAATGCCGTATGCTGCGTCCACTGCCAGTCAAATCCGCCCTTCTCGCTCTCATATCCCGGGCATTTTGAGTATTCGTCCTCGCAGACGATCTTTTTGCCGTCTTTATCTACCGGCTGGAGCAAGTAGCCCTTAAACTGATCCTTCCAGCCCTTGTGCGCGCCCATTATCCATTTGACTTTTTTGTCGCGGCCGATCTTGATGACGGCGTCTTGGTGGCGGCTGGAGATGATGATACTATCGTCGCTTGGGTCGTAGTCCACGCTATTTACGTGCGCCCAGTTGCGTCCGGGGCCCGAGCCCACGATGTCGCCCCATTTTTCGTTCGTATCCATCGCGGCTAGCTCGTCCGTGCTCGCGGTGTGGCCTGCCTTGCTAGCGTCGATATTTAGGCACACGGCACCCTGATCGAGCGTTTTTAGCACGATGTCGCGGTACGGATCGAGAATTTCATATAATCTAAAATCATCCACGACGTTGCCGTCTCTATCGACCTCGACGATGACGTCGCGCACGGTGCGGACGTTTTTGCCGTCGGCGCGTTTATAGTTGGCGTTTGCCGCGCGGAGGAAATAGTGTCCGTTTTGCGCTACGTCCATGGAGTGCGAGAAGTCGTTGTAGCCCGCAGGCAGCTCGCGGTTAAAGATTTCGCGGCCCATTATGTCGTATTTGGCGTATCGCTGCCCATAGCCCCACGTCATCGCGCCGTCGTCGTTTTGCTTAAAGCCCATCATGACGCCCGCGCTAAACGGCTGCTTGAGGTCGTAAATTTTACTCGGCTCCAGGTACCAGCGCACTTCGCCTTTGGTGTCTAGGATGAAGTTGTTCGGGCTGTAGTTCCACTCGATCGCGCCGCCTGCGGGGTTGTTCCACACGACTTTGGTGCCCTTGCCGGTTTTATTTACGAAGTTATTTACGTAGTAAAGGCGGTTAGCAAATTTCGCGCTCGGAGCCTTCACGACCTCGATTTTATCAAACAGCGCGCCCTTTTGAGACGGCATGCCCGAGCTCTCCAAATAGATCGCCGGAGCGTAAATTTTATAGGTTTCTTTTACGTGCTCGGTTTGACCCTTGTAAATTTTATCGTACTCGACCTCGACGGTGTTTTGATAGTCAGGGTAAAGTCCAAAAATAGGGATTCCGCCGTGCGTGCGAAGGTGTTTGTCGGCGACTTTATAGCTGATAACCTGACCGCCCGGTTTTGGCACGATAGTGACTTTCGCGTTTGCTAGCGTGTAGCCGCCGTTTTTGATGACCGCCGTTAGAGGCGCGGTGTCGTACGGGTTTACGACCACTTCGCCGATCTTGCCAGGGACGGCGTAGTCGATGTGAGCGCCGCTAGGTCCGCCGATAGCTAGCGCGGCCGTGCTTAGACCGCCGAGTAACGCCGCGGCTAGGGCGACTGATGAGAGAGTTCTTTTCATCTTTTTCTCCTTTATAATGATAAATCGTTTCATTGCCGTAATTTTATTGAATATTTCTAACGTGAAAATCACGCTATTATTATAAATAGCTTAAATCCAAAAAATAATTCAAATTTTTATATTTTCCGCTAAAATTTAGCCCAAATTTTACGAATTTAATCTAAAATTTATCTTAGCGTGAGTTCTGCGGCGGCGAGAGGATATAAAATTAACTCAAACGAAATCATTTTAAGGAGCACTCCATGAACCTACTTTCTAAATTTAGCAAAGGCTTTCTAGCAGTCGCGATGTTTGGCGCCCTTAGCGCGGCCGCGTTTACCGAGGGTGAGGATTACGTCAAGCTCGAAAAGCCGCTATCCGTGGAGCAAAACACGCTAGTTAAGGTCTTTAGCTACGCATGCCCGTTTTGCTATAAATACGACAAAACCGTCACGCCGAAGGTCGTAGAAAAGGTCGCGGGGCTAAAATACGTGCCGTTTCATCTAAAAACCAAGGGCGAATACGGCGAGGCAGCGAGTAAAATTTTTGCCGTTTTGGCCGTGATGGACGAGGAAAAGGGCGTGAGC
>NZ_CALIII010000253.1 GCF_938018145.1 uncultured Campylobacter sp. | reverse complement strand
TATGATGCAAAATTTCTCGCTCGAAACTGGGCCGCTCATCGAGGAGGATTTCTATAACTTCGAGGCGCTGAATTTGCCTAAATATCACCCCGCGCGCGACATGCAAGATACGTTTTATTTTACCGACGGTAGGCTGCTTCGCACGCACACTAGCCCCGTGCAGGTGCGCACGATGATGAGTAAAAAGCCGCCGATTCGCATGATAGCTCCGGGAACAGTGTTTCGCCGCGATATGGATCTAACGCACACGCCGATGTTTCATCAGGTAGAAGGCCTCGTAGTCGAGGAGGGCGGTGCTGTTAGCTTTGCAAATTTAAAATCAATGCTTGAAAATTTCTTAAAATACATGTTCGGCGACGTTAAAGTGCGCTTTCGCCCTAGCTTTTTCCCGTTTACGGAGCCTAGCGCGGAGGTCGATATCAGCTGTATTTTCTGTCACGGCGACGGATGCCGCGTATGCAAGCAAACGGGCTGGCTCGAGGTGCTAGGATGCGGCGTGGTCGATCCAAACGTCTTTAAGGCCGTCGGCTACAAAAACGTGAGCGGATACGCATTTGGGCTTGGAGTCGAGAGATTTGCGATGCTGCTTCATCAAATTCCTGATTTGCGCTCGCTTTTCGAGGGAGATTTAAGATTATTGGAGCAGTTTAAATGATAATTTCAAGAAATTGGCTAAGCGAATGGCTAGATATCTCGGGCGTAACGAGCGAAACACTACTAAAGACGCTAAATTCGATCGGACTTGAGGTCGATAGCTTTAAAGAGATCAGGGTGCCTAAAAACATCGTCGTAGGCTACGTAAAAAGTAAGATAAAACACGAAAACGCCGAGAAACTAAGCGTTTGTCAAGTGGACGTGGGCGGCGAGACGCTACAAATCGTCTGCGGCGCGAAAAACGTCGAGGCCGGACAGTTCGTGCCGGTGGCGCTATCAGGCGCCGTTATGCCAAGCGGCCTAGAGATAAAGAGGGCAAAACTGCGCGGCGTCGAGTCAAACGGCATGATCTGCTCATCCGTCGAGCTAGGCCTCGTAAAAACAAACGACGGCATAATGCCGCTAGATGAAAGTATCGGCGAGCTAAAACTGGGTAAGGAAATTTGCGAATATCCGCTACTAAACGACGATATCATCGAGATCGAGCTAACGCCAAACCGCGGCGACTGCCTGAGCGTCTACGGCGTAGCGAGGGATCTATCGGCCGCACTTGATCTACCGCTAAAAGATGCTGCCAGATACGAAGAGGGCGAAAATTTGCTCGGTATCGGTCGCATTTTGGCTATCCACGCCGAGGAAAATTTACAAAGCAGCTTTCAGTACCGCGCTTTTGAGATAAAAGAGTATTTTGACGAAAATTTGCTGATGAAGATCCGTTTGGCGCTGATCGAGTGCGATAAGCAAAACCGCATCGAGCGCCTGCTAGACTACGCTACGCACTCAACCGGCGTGCTTTTTAGCGCGTATGACTACGCCAAGCTCAAAAAGGACGACGAGCGCGCTGTTTTTGATCTGCAAAAGGGCGCAAATTTAGCGACTGAAATTTTGGCCGGCGGCGAGCTTTTGGGCGTCGGCGGCGTGTATCAGACGGATGCGGCCAGACTTGACGAAAACAGCAAACTAATCATAGTTGAGGCTAGCTACACCGACCCGGAAGTCATCGCGACAACCGTCTACGAGAATAAGCAAATGCCGCGCCAAGCGCAGACTTACCGCTCGCTAAGAGGTAGCGAGCCAAACGTAGGTTTTGGAGCCGATTTTTTATTTAAACAGCTAGCCGCGCTAAAATCGGTCGCGCTTTATGCGGGCTCTCAGCAAAGCGTAATGACGCGCGAACCGAAGGTCGTGAGCTTTACGATGAGCGAAATGCAAAAAATGATCGGTCAAGAAGTCGCGCAAAACGACGTCGTGAGGATACTTAAAAAGCTTGGATTTAGCCTAACTTTTAACGCCGAAAAAGAGGGCGCGAACGCGAAGGTTCCGCTATTTCGCCACGATATCGTAAATGCGCAGGACGTCTGCGAGGAGATCGTGCGAATGGTCGGTATCGATAATATCGCCTCAAAGCCGCTAAATTTCAGCGAAGCTAACCGTATGAACGATACCTTTGTAGGCTACAAAAATGCGCTAAATTTGCGTAAAAAAGCCGCCGCGGCCGGATTTTTCGAGAGCGTGCATTATGTATTTGACGACGCGAGCGAGCTAGCGGCGCTCGGTTTTGCGCCTTGTAAGGCCGAGATAGCCAACCCGATAAATAGCGAGCTAAACACGCTAAGGCCGACGCTTGCAAATCACTTGCTAAAATCGGCCGAGCGAAACGTAAAAAATCAGCGAAAATCGGTCAAAATTTTTGAATTCGGTAGCGTATTTAGCCAGAGCGGAGAACAAAGCGAGAGATTTGGCTTCGTAGCTAGCGGACTAGCAAAAGAACCTAGCCTGCTAAACGGCGCAAAGCCTGCCGATATCGACTTTTTAGGCTTTGCTACCGCGGTTAGAAACGCGATCGGCGAATTTGAGCTAAAAGCGTGCGACGACGTAAAATATCTAAGCGAATTTGAACAAGCTAAAATCTACCAAAACGGCGTTTGCGTGGGCTATATCGGCCGCGTGGACGTGCGAGTCGAGGCGGCGCGCGACCTGCCGCGAACTTATCTTTGCGAGATAGAATTTGAGAAGCTTAAATTTGACGGCGCGGTCGTAAAGGCCTACTCGAAATTCCCTGCTATCAGCAGAGACCTAAGCCTGATCGTACCTAAAACTATGAAATTTGAAGCGATAAAAGAGTGCATAAACGCGCTAAAAATCGAGTGCCTAAAAGAATTTGCGCCGGTTGATATATACTCGGACGACAAGCTCGGAGACGACGTGAGCCTTAGCGTCAAATTTAACTTCCAAGATATACAAAAGACGCTTGAAGACGAGGAAGTGGCAGCGATAATGGATAAAATTTTGGACGCTTTAAAGCAAAATTTAAATATCGGACTAAGATGAAAGTTTACGCATTAAGAACGCCGATAAGCGCGAGCCTAGAAAACATCGCGGCGGATAAATCTATCTCGCATAGATGCGCGATATTTTCGCTTTTAAGCGATAAGCCAAGCCGCGTGAAAAACTATCTAAAGGCCGAGGATACGCTAAATACGCTAGAAATCGTAAAAAATTTAGGCGCGCGTATCGAGGAAAAAGATGGCGAGCTAATTATAACTCCGAGCGCAAATTTAAAAGAGCCTAGCGTTGTTTTAGAGTGCGGAAACTCGGGCACGGCGATGAGGCTTTTTATGGGCTTTTTGGCCGCTAGCGAGGGTTTTTTCGTGCTAAGCGGGGACGAGTTTTTAAATCGTCGTCCGATGGCGCGCGTGGCTAAACCGTTAATCAGCGTCGGAGCTAAGATAGACGGCGCAAACGGCGGAGATCACGCGCCTTTGGCTATCCGAGGCAAGAAGCTGGAGTATTTTAAATTTGATAGTAAAATCGCCTCCGCGCAGGTAAAATCGGCGCTGATTTTAGCGGGGCTAAAGTCAAACGGCTGCGAGCTTAGCGAACCAGAGCTTAGTCGCGATCACACCGAACGCATGCTAAAAGGCATGGGGGCGAGTCTGCAAATTTTACCGCACGGCGTCAAGGTTGAGCCGATGAGCGCGCCGCTAAAACCGCTTGAAATTTGCGTTCCAAACGACCCTAGCTCGGCGTTTTTCTTTGCCGTAGCCGCAGCGATAATCCCAAATTCTCACATCGTGCTAAAAAATATGCTGCTAAATAAAACGCGCGTGGAGGCCTTTAAAATTTTAGCCAAAATGGGTGCGCAAGTAACGTTTAAAGAAACTTCCGGCACGTACGAAAGTATTGGCGAGATCGAGATAAAGCATGCGCCGCTAAAGGCCGTGGACGTGAGCGAAAATATCTCGTGGCTAATCGACGAGGTGCCCGCGCTTGCCATCGCATTTGCAAACGCGCAGGGCATTAGTAGCGTGAGAAACGCAAAAGAGCTTCGCGTAAAAGAGAGCGACCGCATAGCGATCATGGTGCAAGGACTACGAAAATGCGGGCTTGAGGTCGAAGAATTTGAAGACGGCTTTA
>NZ_CALIII010000252.1 GCF_938018145.1 uncultured Campylobacter sp. | reverse complement strand
ATACTTCGCCTCGTCGTTTCTAAATCCAAATTTGAGGCCAACTTTACCAAATTTGTAAATTCGGCTTCAAATTTTACTCGCCTAGACCTGCATCTTGAAAATGTTAAAAATTTTATTTAGCCAAAGGCATTTTTAAAATTTTAAGGACAAATTTGCAAAAAGATAACTACATTTTTCGTTTGGACGCAAGATACGCCAAAAATAATTTAATCTCAATAATAATCATATTTTTGCCTTGTGCCGCTTTGGTTTTTTATGCGATTGCGACTGCTGATGACCTTGTTTTCGAGGTCAAGACTCTTTATTTTATTATTTTCGGAATCGCTGTTTTTATCTTTTTGCTTGAGGCGTTTGCGATATTTCGCATAGATAAAGTGTTTTTGACGGAAAATAGCATTGTTGTGCAGAAAAATAGTAAAAATTTAGAGTTTTTATACGCTGACATTAAATTTGTCGTAAGAAAAGAGTGGACGATTGCCGATAAAAGTAGTATTAAATTTTACGATCGTAAAACTTCGGAACCGATATTTGTCCTCGGCGGGCATTTCATTTCACGGAGTGATTTTGAGTGCTTTATCGAAGCTATTTCAAAGCATACGATTTTAAATAGCGAGCTTGTAGAGCAAGGCACATTCGGCGAGGCGTTAAATTTGATAGACGAAGACGGCTCGTCGCAGCTGCAATACCCGTATCTTTCAAAGAAAAATTTTTTCGGCGATTAAGGAAATTTCTTATCCTTGCTGCTGCACAGCTCGTTTAAAAAGCACTCTTTGCAGTTTGGCTTGATTGCTTTACAGGTGTAGCGGCCAAAAAGCACCATCGCTTGATGAAGCGTATCTAGCTGCGTTTTAAAGGCTTTGGTTAGATCAAGCTCGACGGCTTCTGGCGTCTTGCCCTGGCTAAGGCCAAGCCTATGCGCCACGCGAAAGACGTGCGTATCTACCGCCATCAAATTTGATCCAAAATGCTCGATCAGCACGACGTGCGCGGTCTTTTGGCCTACGCCGGCTAGACTCATCAGCTCTTTTTCGGTCGTTGGTATCTCGCCGTCAAATTCGCTCATCACGCTCTTTGCCATTTTGATCAAATTTTCGGCCTTGTTGTTAAAAAAGCTACAGGAGCTGATGAGCGCTTTTACGCTGGCTAGATTTGCCTGCGCCAGGCTCGCGACGTCCGGGTATGCCTCAAAAAGCGAAGGCGTGATCAAATTTACGCGCTTATCGGTGCACTGCGCGCTTAGCATCACGCAAACGAGCAGCTCGTAGAGGTTCTGAAATCTAAGCTCGCTGCCCGCGTCTTTGAAATTTTCTAAAAATAAATTTTTGATAGCGTTTATATCTTTTTTTGTTCTCATGACGCCGATTTTAGCCGTTTTTATTTAAATTTTCGATGAATTATAACTTATATTTAATGACTTTCCTGCTATAATCACCCTCGCAAAAATCTAAATTTAAGGAACAAAGATGAATAAAATTTTATTCGCATCTCTTAGTTTGGCTGCGGCTCTAAGCCTAAACGCGGCGGAGTACGCCACCGTAAACGGAACTGCCATAACCGATAAAGACGTAGCTTTCACGCTTGCTGCTATGCCTGGCGTAACACTAGAGCAACTACCTAAAGACACTCAAAAAAAAGTGATCGACGAAACTATCAACAGAAAACTACTTCTAGACGAGGCTAAAAAGAGCGGACTAGAGAAGAGCGACGAATACAAAGCTGCGCTTGAAGAGCTAAAAAACAACCTCGCGCTTGATCTTTGGATGAAGAGAATTTTCGATAATATCAAAGTTAGCGAAGGCGAAATCAGCGACTTTTATAACAAAAATAAAGCCGAATTTGCCGTGCCTGCACAAGTAAGAGCCAAACATATCCTAGTGGCTACTGAAAAAGACGCAAACGACATAATAGCTGCGCTAAAAGGTCTAAAAGGCGACGAGCTGGTTAAAAAATTCGAAGAGCTAGCAAAATCTAAATCTACCGATCAAGGCTCTGCGGCTAACGGCGGCGAACTAGGTTGGTTTGGCCAATCTCAAATGGTAAAACCTTTCGCGGACGCTGCATTTGCGCTTAAAAAAGGCGAAGTAACTCAAAAACCTGTTAAATCAAATTTCGGCTATCACGTAATCCTAAAAGAGGATAGCAAGGCTGCCGGCACCGTAGGTCTAAACGAGGTTAAACCTCAAATCGAGGGCAACATAAAGATGGAGAAATTTAGAAACGACATCAGAAAAAGAGGCGACGAGCTTCGCGCAAAAGCTAAAGTAGAATATAAATAAGGTCGATAAAATGGGTGTTTTAGACGTAGTAAAAGCCGGCGTTTTAAGCGGCGATGACGTAACTAGGCTGTATAAATACGCAAAGGAGCAGGGTTTTGCCTTGCCTGCGGTAAACGTGGTCGGAAGCGACTCGGTAAATGCCGTTTTAGAGGCGGCAAAAACGGCTAACTCACCCGTTATCATCCAGTTTAGTAACGGCGGAGCGGGTTTTTACGCCGGCAAAGCTTGCGGAAATGCCGACGTACTAGGTGCGGTAGCGGGCGCGCAGCACGTGCACCTGCTAGCTAAGGCTTACGGCGTGCCCGTGATCCTACACACCGATCATGCGGCTAGAAAGCTACTGCCGTGGATCGACGAGTTGGTTAAATTTAGCCGCGAATACAAAAAGGCTCACGGCGTGCCGCTTTTTAGCTCGCATATGCTTGATCTTAGCGAAGAGAGCTTGGAAGAAAATTTAAGCACTTGCGAGAAGTATCTAAAAGAGCTTAGCGAGCTTGGCATCAGCCTAGAGATCGAGCTTGGCGTAACCGGCGGCGAAGAGGACGGCGTGGATAATACGGGCGTTGATAACGCGCTTTTGTACACTCAGCCAGAAGACGTCGCGCGGGCATATGAGCGACTAAGTAAAATCAGCGATAGATTTAGCATAGCGGCCAGCTTTGGTAACGTTCACGGCGTGTATAAGCCTGGCAACGTCGTGCTTCGACCGGAAATTTTGAAAAACTCGCAAGCATACGTTGCGGATAAATTTCAAACCCTAACCGATAAACCCGTAAATTTCGTCTTTCACGGCGGTAGTGGTGGCGAGCTAAAGGATATCAAAGATGCCGTCAGCTACGGCGTGGTAAAAATGAACATCGACACGGATACGCAGTGGGCGTTTTGGGACGGCGTGAGAGCGTACGAGCTAAAAAACAGAGCCTATCTACAAGGTCAAATCGGCAACCCTGAAGGCGACGATAAACCGAACAAAAAATACTACGATCCGCGCAAATGGCTACGAAGCGGCGAGGAGTCGATGGTAAAGCGCTTGCTAACCGCGTTTGAAGATTTAAACTGCTTAAATAGAAATTAAGGCTCACGATGGAACCCAAAAAAGAAGCGAGAAGCGATAATTTCACCGATTTGGCGCTGCCTGAAGTAAAAAGCAGGCGGTCATTTTTCGTATATGCGAAAATCGTATTTTTGCCGACGGCGATATATCTCGTCGCGCTTCTTGGGTATTTTGGATATATAAATTTCCAGATCGGCCTACACACGGTCGTTATGATGGGCGTTATTTGGGTGATCTCTCTAATCTTTGCTAAAAATAGCGCCGAGCTTGCTTGCTGCTATTTCGAGCAAAGCGGGGTTGATTTTAAGCGAAATTTAAAAGAATACATCATCAAGCATCTTTTGGTTATCGGCAAAGATACGAAGTCAAACGCAGGTTTTGATGAATTTGTTACCTACTACACTAGAAATTTACGTAACGAAAATTTTGCTTCTGTGGGCGCTGGCATCTTTCCGATGCTGGGTATTTTAGGAACGTTTATCAGTATTGCAATTTCTATGCCGGAGTTTAATTCATCAAACACAATGGAGCTTGAGGCTGAAATTTCAACCCTTCTTAGCGGCGTGGCGACTGCGTTTTACGTCTCTATTTACGGTATTTTTCTAGCGCTTTGGTGGATATTTTTTGAAAAATACGGAACGAGCAAATTTGAAACGCTAGTGCGAAGACAGAAAAACGCTACGAGCGACTTTTTCTGGACGAAAGAGGAGCTTGATAGAAGATATTTGCAAGAGAATTTAAGGCACTTTGAGAAGATCGGAGTGATATTTGAGCACGTTAGTAACGCCGAGTTCTTTGAGGAGCTGGATAAGACTATCGAGGCTAAATTTAAAACTTTTACAAATATCTTGAAAAACGAGGAAGAGGCTGTCAAACTAAGCGGCGAGCACATCAAGCAAACGATGAATACGCTACTAAAATCCTCAAAAGATCAAAAAGATCTGATCAAGGTTCACACCGAAATTTTAAACGTTATCAATAAATTTAACGGCAATATCAAAGATATGCAGCTAAAATTTGCCGAGCAGTATAACCGCCTCTACGACGTGGGCGGCGAGCGCATGGCAAGGCTCGAAAAGAGTGTGGGCGAGCTAGAGTATAACATCAAAATTTTTAGCGAATCGCTTTCTAAATTTAGCGGCGAAATCTTAGAAAAACAAAAGCTCGCGATGGAGGGCTTTAAAGAGAGCCTAATCGAGGGCGTGCAGGCGTTTAAAAAGGCCTTTGATGCCGAAGCCGGCGAAGTTTATGACGATAATAGCGCGCTCATTGAAGGGCTAAAGCAAGACATCAGTGAGCTTGATAGAGAAGCAAACGAGGTCCTGCAAACCATCGAAAAGGCGAGTATGCTAGATGAAAACGCGTAACGAGGGCAAAAGCGGCGACCAGACCTTTTGGATATCGTATGCGGACCTGATGGCTGGGCTGATGTTTGTTTTTATGCTCATCATCGGCGCCGTCGTCGTAAAATACGTCCTTAGCCAAAGCGATCTGGCAAAACTACAAAAAGACTTAAGCGAGCGTGAAAAGCAAATCGCCTCATCACAAAGCGAGCTCGTTCGTAAAGAAAATGTCATAAAAGAAATTTTTTCAAATTTGGATCGCGCAAAGAGCGAAAACAAAGAACTTGCCGACATAAACAGACTAGTAAATGAGAT
>NZ_CALIII010000251.1 GCF_938018145.1 uncultured Campylobacter sp. | reverse complement strand
TTAGCTCGGCGGACTACTTGTCCAGCTAGGCTAAATTTTTACGTCGCTTCTGCTTGCAGTTGCGACCGCAAGTGAAGCAAAGCCTTTTCTCGCTTTAGCGTTACGAGCATAGCGAAGTAAAAATCCATCTTGCGATACTTTGCCTTATCGTTTTACGCTCAAATTTGAAGTCAAATTTGGCTAAATTTATAAATTTAACTTCAAATTTTACCCACCGAGACCCGTATCTTGAAAACGTCAAATTTACCCCCTTGTAAAATTTAAAACCGTGCGGAGCATTAGCGCCAGATAAACCTGCGTATAGCACAGCAACTTCTCACGTACAGTGGGGTTAGAGAGGGCTTCTGCGTCGCTGCGCTAGCAGCTGCAGGCAGACCGGTAAGTAAAGCCCCTTCCTCCCCTAAAGGAAAGAAAAAGAAAACTGTAGAGTAAAATCGGAATATAATTTAAACCCTTCCACTTAACAAAGAAGTAAAATAGTTTTTAATGACGCGACAAATTTGAAAAACAAATTTAGCACCATAAAGTTGCGGGTCTTGGCGAGTAAAATTAAAAAATTCGCTAAATTTAAGACGAATGGCGGTAAAATCCCTCGTATAGCTAAAATTTGCCTGCACGCCGAGCCAAACCCGTAGCCGAAAGGAAATAAAAATGAAAATAGACTGGGAAAAAGTGGGCGGCCTTTTGCCCACCGTCGTACAAGAAAGCTCGAGCGGCGAGGTTTTGATGCTTGCTTATATGAACGAAGAGGCGTTAAATTTGAGCCTAAAAACGGGCTTTGCGCACTATTTTTCGCGCACGAAAAACCGCATCTGGAAAAAGGGCGAGGAGAGCGGAAATACGCAGGCCATAGACGAGATTTTCCTTGACTGCGACAACGACACGATCTTGCTCAAAGTCGTTCAAAACGGCGGCTTAGCGTGCCACACCGGCGCAAAATCGTGCTTTTTTAGAAAGATTTCTGGAGACGGCGGCGAGTCAAATTTAATCAGCGTCGACGGGCAAAATTTGACACAAGAGCAAAATTTAAACCAAGCCAAAAAGCCGATCTACGGCATAATCGACGAGGTTTATCACGCGATATTAGACCGCAAGCTAAACGCCGATCCACAGACTTCATACGTCGCGAGCTTGTTTAAAAAGGGCGAAAACGCAATCCTAAAAAAAGTCGGCGAGGAGGCCACGGAGCTAGTTATGGCGTGTAAGGACGCCTCGGCGCGCAAAAATGAAACTTCACAGTTTGACTCTGACGCAAACGGCGGCCAAATTTCATCAAATTTAACCCAAAACGAAAATTTTGCTAAAATTTCAAACGAAAACGCCGCAA
>NZ_CALIII010000250.1 GCF_938018145.1 uncultured Campylobacter sp. | reverse complement strand
ATTTACGTCTGCTTATAGGCCGTCAAATTTAACCGACTAAACCAAATTTACACTCAAATTTTACTCCCGAAAGCCTTAAAATACGAAATAGTAAATAATGATTTAAAAATAGTTTAAATATTTAAACTATTTGCTAGAAAAATAAAAGTTTAATTTTCATAAGAGTATAATCTCGATTATTCTTCAAAAACCGTTGAAAGGAAAGTAATGTCCGTAAAACAAGAAAGACGAGATTTTATCGGTCTAGCGTTTGGCGCGGTAGCCGCAGTCGGCGGCGCAGCGACTCTCGTAGCCGTTAAAAAGACCTGGGACCCGCTTCCTAGCGTAAAGGCGGCTGGATTTACGACCGTAGATCTTAGCCCGATGAAAGACGGCGAGATGCGCCAGATCGAGTGGCGTAAAAAGCCGATATTCGTTCTAAAAAAGGACGCTTCGATGGCACCTAACGACAAGCGCGACGTCGTGGTAGACGGCGCTAGATATATGGTCGCGATCGGGCTTTGTACGCATCTTGGCTGTATTCCCGAGTGGAAACCTGGCAAACAAGTTTTCGTTTGCGCCTGTCACGGAGGCGAATTTGACGCAGACGGCGTAAATACCTTCGGCCCTCCTCCGCGCCCGCTAGACATACCGCCGTTTAAGATAGACGGTACGAAACTCGTTTTGGGCGAGACCAGCCCCGAATACGAAAAACTAGCGGCTCAAGCGTAAGGAGGGAAAAATGCACATCAGAAAATCAACGGGCGTTTTAGACTGGCTAGATCAGAGGATCGCCTTAAACAAGCTAATGAAAGTACTCGTCAGCGAATACTGGATACCGAAAAATATAAATTTCCTCTGGGCGATGGGCGTTATACTCACGACGCTTTTTGCTTTGCTTATTTTTACCGGATTTATGCTAGTTATGTACTACAAACCGGACATAAATTTAGCCTTTGACAGCGTAAATTTGACTATAATGAAAGAGGTCGAGTACGGCTGGCTATGGCGTCACATACATGCGGTTGCGGCTTCGGTCGTATTTTTAATCATCTACATACACACCTTTACGGCGATCTACTACGGCTCTTATAAAAAAGGTCGCGAGATGATTTGGGTGAGCGGCATGTTGCTCTTCATCCTGTTTTCAGCCGAGGCTTTTAGCGGATATATGCTACCTTGGGGTCAGATGAGCTACTGGGCGGCGATGGTTATCACGAATTTATTCGGCGGCATCCCGGTTATCGGGGACGCGGTAGTCGAGTGGATCAGAGGCGACTACGCCGTTAGCGATCCGACTTTGACGAGATTTTTCATGCTTCACGTATGCTTGCTACCGATCGTGCTTATAGCAGTCGTCGCGATACACTTTTACACCCTTCGCGTCCCGCACGTAAATAACGAAACGGGCGAAGAGATAGACTTTGATATCGAGGCTGAAAAATATCTAAGTGGCGATACGAAAAACGCGAAAGTTATTCCGTTTTGGCCGGGATTTTTGGCAAAAGACTTTATGTATATCGGCTTTTTTATGATTTTCTTTTTCTATTTAGTCTGTTTTCATTTCAACTTTGCGATGGATCCGATAAATTTCGAGCCGGGCAACCCGCTAAAAACGCCTCCGCACATCTATCCTGAGTGGTACTTCTTGTGGCAGTACGAGATTTTACGCGGATTTTTCTTCGATATTTTCGGCTTTAAAGCTTACAACATCGGCCTTATCGCGTTTGCGATCGCGGGCGTAGCTCTATTTTTCATGCCGCTTTACGACAGAAGCGACGTCGTGGCTCCGGCTCACGAGAGAAAAGGCTTTTTCGTATGGTTCTGGTTGCTAGTGGTCGATATGATCGTGCTTACGATCTTCGGTAAGCTACCTGCCGACGGCGTGACGCTTGGTATTTCAAACTCATGGATAGGATTTTACTCGACCATTACGTTTTTCGTTCTGCTTTTTGTCGTTTTACCTATCATAACGACTCTTGAGAAAAAAGGAGCGGTAAAATGAGAGAGTTAAAAATTTTCATAATCGTAGTTATTTTAACCGGCGTAACATACTGGGGTATCGAGCCTTACGCGCATAACGTCATGCATCCGCACGTCGGCGCGGCCGATTACGACTTTGGCACCGAGGATATAAATCAAGCCAAATCCGTAGTAGAAGCTAGACAAAAAGCCCTTGATGCGACAAAAGCTCTGAATGACGAGAAAAAAGTCGCCGGAGCACAAAAAGATCTCGAAGAGGCACAAAAATCTCTCGAAGACTACACTGCGTTTTGGAACGATATAAAGGCTATAAATTTAGCCAAAGGCGACGCGACTAAAGGCGCAGAAACCTTTGCAAATGCTGGCTGCGCAGGCTGTCACGGAGTCGAGGCTGCGGGTATGCCGACAGCTATGAGCGCTGCTGAACTTAGCGAAGCGTACGGCGTAGTGCCGCCTGATCTTAGCAGCGCGGGAGCGATATACGACGAGCATTTCTTGGCAGCCCTTATCAAAGATCCGACCAAGGCGCTAAAACTAACGCATAAATTTAACGACGAGCATCCTTATCCGATGCCTCCGTTTTTCGGAGCCGGCGGAGAGGATCCAAATGCCGAGATAGCTGATATGGTCGCATATCTAAAGTCTATCGCGCCTAAAGAAATCAGCGACGAGAAGGTATTTCTCGATGCGTGCCAAAGATGCCACGATATGAAATACGAAAACAAATACGTTCTAACTAACCGCGTAAATTTGGCTGCCTACATGGGCTCAAACCCTCCTGATTTATCGATGATAATCCGCTCAAAAGGCGATGATTATCTGCATAAATTTATAAACGACACGCAAAAAATGCTACCGGGCACCTCGATGCCTCGCGTAGGTCTAAATAAAGCTAGCGAGGACAAAGTCGTAGCCTATATGGCAAAAGCGGGCGACGCTAAAAAAGCCGAGCGCGAAAGCCTAGGCATAAACGCGATGATCTACTTCTTGATTTTCGGTATATTCGGATGGCTTTGGAAACGCAAAGTCTGGTCTGACCTACACTAAAATTTGAGCCCGACTCCGGGCTCAAATTTCTCTTTAAATTTATTCCTTAATTTCTAAAATTTATCTACCGTTTTAGAAGCCGTCGTAAAATTTATTCAGCACTCGCGATGCCTTGTCTAGGCTCAAATTTAACCGCAAACAAATACCAACTTCACGTGCCTATAGTTTAAATTTGAATACGTTTTGAGCGCAATAGAAACTATAAATATACATTTTACAGCATTTTTAAGAGCGTGTTACCGATCCTTCTTTTTTACGATATGGATGAAGCAATACGGCAAGATCATTTGGATTTTCTTGGCGGCGGCGAGCTAAGTAGCGTGATTTATAGACGCATTTTTAAGTTAGAGCTCAGCTTGTTTTAGTTTTTTCATAATTTTTCTTGATTTAGGTTGTCTTTAAATTTATTTCCCGATGTTAAAATCGGCTATCAATTTTGATTTGCAAATTTCAAAAAAAGGGTAAATATGAACGGTCTCAAATTTACAGTCAAGCTTTTCGCGATCATCGCGGTGCTTTGCCTCGGATTAAATTTAATCGCCGGCGAACTGGACGGCAGGTGGAGCATCGTCTCGGCAAACATAGACGGGCAGGAGGTGCAAACAGCGGGGCAGAAGTGCTTCGAGGATTCGTTTTTCGAGGTTAGCGGCCGGGAGGCAAAGCTAGGCCTTAGCTCCGTAGGCGAGGACGGCGCGTGCAAAAGCGGCGCGGCAAGCTACGCCTTTAAAAGCATGGGTGCTGGCAAATACGCGCTGGGTCCTATCGGCGAGTTTTGGCTAGATAAAGACGCGCTAAAGGTAAAACAGTCCTTAGACGGCGGCAAATTTATCGTTTTTTCTTTCAAAAAAGACGCGGCCGCAAACAAAGCCGTGACAACGGCAACCGGCTCAAATTTGAGCACAGACGAGCTAGAGGGCAGATGGGAGATCGACTCGGTCGCAGCACAAGGGCAGACGTTTAAAACGGCGGGCCAAAAGTGCTTTGAGGATTCGTTTTTCCAGATAGCAGGCGGCAAAGCCATAGTCAGTATCGTAGCGGCAAATCCGGACGGTTCGTGCAAAACAGGCGTAGGAGAAAGCGGCTACAAAAGCCTTGGCAGCGGCAGATACGCGCTAGATAACGATGCGGGCGAATTTAGGCTGAAAAACGGCTCGCTCGAATACGAACAAAGCGCGGGCGGCGTCTTGTTTACCTTTAAAAAAAGCCGCGCGGCGCAGGCTAGCTCAAATCAGGCGCAAGCCAAATCAAGCTCAAATTTAGAGCCCGAAAAAGACCCTAGCGTCAAGCATAGCGACGCGGGAGCGAGCAAAAAAGGCACGGGCGTGTTTGCAGGCAAGTGGTTCTTCATAAACACCAATACCGACATATCCTTTTATCTGCGCGACGACGGCACTTACGCGAGCCGTTTAGAAAAGC
>NZ_CALIII010000249.1 GCF_938018145.1 uncultured Campylobacter sp. | reverse complement strand
CGAGCCGTTTAGTTTTGCCATGGCCACGGAGGCTGCGCGCTACAAATGGGCGGCTCTATATCTGGGGCTTGCATTTCTGACGCTTTTTATGGCGATTGCGGGGGCTAAAATTTGGAGCTCGTGGGCGCTGTGGCTGTCGTGGGCGAGCCTTAGTTTTGCGCTGGTCGCCTGCGGTTACGCGTTTTTGGGCGCGGGTGTTTTTGCTAAAAACGGGCAAGGTCGTCACGCCGCCGCGTCTAAAGCCTTACTTTTCCCTTATCTTTGCGTCGCGCGGCTAAATGCGCTTTTTTGGCTGCGCGGACGCCGGCTTTCAGACGAGATTTTGCCGGGGCTGTATCTAGGCTCGGTTAAGCAGGCGGGCAAATTTGACGCCGTGCTAGACTGCGTGGCCGAGTTTGAGAGGCCTAGCGGCGCGCAAATTTATGCGAGCCTACCTATGCTAGATATGATAACGCCGAGCGCGGACGAGCTAAAACGAGGCGCAGACGAGCTTGAGCGGATAGTAAAAACGACTCTTTGCGTCGGCGAAAATTTACCGCAAAGGGCGGTTGAGCTAGGATCAAACGAGCGAAATTTGAAATTTCACAGACAAGCGGACGCGCAGGTAAATTTGCAAACGCGTGGCGCGGCAAACGAAAGCAAGATCGGCGAGGCGAGACAAACTCCCGCGGGCTCAAACGAACGAGCCCCTGAGAACGGCAAAAAGGTGCTGGTGTGTTGCGCGCTGGGCTACGGTAGGAGCGCGTCGGTGCTGCTTGCTTGGATGGTGATTTACGCGGGGATGGGCTTTGATGAGGCACTAAATTTGCTAAAATCGCGCCGCGAAAAGATCGCAGTCTCTAGCTCGCTACGCGATCGGATAGAGCAGATAGCCGTCCGCACCCGCGAAATTTGAAAGTGGAGTAAAGACCAGCCAAATTCGCAAAAGCAAGTGCGGCAAATTTACGCGCGAAATAGGCACAGAAATTTAAGCAAGTTTGTTTGAGGGATCAAATTTAAAAAATCTGCAGGCTAGAAACAAGCGGCATTGCAAAATTCTCGGCGAAAACGAACGGGAATTTAACCAAAGGCAAACGCCAAAAATGAGGATGGAAAATGACGAATGCGGAGCAAAACGAAAAAGCGGCGCAAGGCGGGGAACGCGAATGCCGCCAAAGGACGGACGATAGGGCTTTGGCGCTGGTTATGGCCAGATTTTTAGCGACGCATAGGCTGTTTTTCTTGTTAAATTTGCTTCAGCTTGCCGTCTGCCTTCAAATTTTTACGCATTTTGCCGTTATTGCGGGCTTTTTGGCGGCTTTTGCGGGGTTATTTTATCTGCACATTAGGCTGCATTTTGACGCGCTTATATTTAAGGATTTTGCGGATGAGAGGCTGGGTTGCGGCAAATTTGACGCGGCGCTTTTAGAGCTAAATTTAACTAGCAAACCGCCTAAAATCCGCGATATGAAAAGTCGCTGCGCCGGAGCTTTGCGGCTATATAAACTAACGGCCGCGCTTACTATCGTCGTTGCTGCCGCGGCTTTGGCGGGTTATTATCTGGGCTAGAGTTTGAGCGCCAAATTTGACGGTCAAATTTGGCTCGCGAGTACGCTTTAAATTTACAACGTTAGCTAAATTTGACTTCCGCGATCGTATGATTTTATGGTTTAAAAGATAAATTTAGGCGCAAACGGTTAAATTTGCGCCCGAGGCTTATTTGATGTTTTCTAGGGTGCTGCGGCACTGATCCGAGCCTAGATCGCAGCCTTTTTTGAAGTAAATTTTGGCCTTTTCAAGATCTTTTTCGACTCCGCTTTCAGTCGGCGGCATGTAGTATGTGTAGCCCGCAAACAGACATGACTCGACTAGGCCGTGCTCGCAGCCTTTGTCAAAATACTCCGCGGCTTTAGCAAACTGCTTTTCTTGGTATTATGCAGAGCCCACGTATTCGCACCCGAGAGCGATATTTGCTTCGCAGGCTTTTGCGGCATTGTCTTTATCTTTTACGTATTTTCCGGAGGCTTCATGCTCTTTTTTCGTGAAGGCCAGGAGATAGTACTCGTACGCTTTTGCTTCGTCTTTTTTGCCGTAGGTATCGTCTTGGTAGATTTCGCCCAGCTTCGCGCATCCGTCAAATCTCTCGCCTTGGCAAATTTGGCTTAGGATTTCGACGGCTTTGTCTATATTTTTCTCCACGCCTTTGCCGTCTCTGTAGCCCATCGCTACAAATTTACAACCGTCGTCATAGCCGCTACTGCAAAGTTTTGAAAATATCTCAAAGCCTTTTTTAGGATCGTGCTCGGCGCCGTTTTTGCCCTCGGTGTACGAGTAGCCCGTCCATAGGCAACCTAAATTTGA
>NZ_CALIII010000248.1 GCF_938018145.1 uncultured Campylobacter sp. | reverse complement strand
TTAGGCTATTTTCGATACTAACGTAATAAACGCCGATCACGGCAAAAAGAGCAGCGATGCGTAAAATTTTAGATACGATTTCGTTGCCCAGTTTTGAGATATTTTCACTCACGGCTAGCGACAAAAATAACCAGCAAAATATCCAAATAAGCGCAAAAACCACGTCTAAAAATAAATTTTCATCGTAACGCTCGCGTACGACGATAGCAAAAACGGGCGAGAAAATCAGACTCAAGACGAACCAAAAAAGCGAACGAAACGCAAGCAGGACAAAACACGCATAGATACAAGCGCTAGCGGCAAGCAAAAGCCACTCTGCACCAAAAACTAGCCCGAGCACGTAAACGCCGATGCAAAGCGTAAAAAGGCCGCAAAAGAGCGAATAATAGCCCTCAAGCAGCCTCGTAGCCTTTAAATTTATATTTTCAAAAAAGTTTATCACGCGCGGATCACGAAATTTTCTTTTGTTTCGGGCGAAACACCTTCATCACGCTCTCGTCGGTCTCTATAAATGCGCCGCCGATGAGATCAATGCAGTAAGGAATCGCTGGAAATACGGGCTCTAGGCACTCTCTGATCGCCTTTGGCTGGCCGGGTAAATTTACGATGAGCGCGTGCCCTCTGATACCTGCGGTTTGGCGCGATAGGATCGCCGTAGGGACGTATTTTAGGCTAGCTGCGCGCATTAGCTCGCCAAAGCCAGGCATCATCTTTTCGCATACGGCCTCGGTCGCCTCAGGCGTCACGTCGCGAGGAGCCGGTCCCGTGCCGCCCGTCGTTAGCACTAGATCGCAGCCCAGCACGTCTATCATGTGTTTTAGGCGCTCTTTTATGAGCTCGATCTCGTCCGGGATCACCTCGTAAAAATACTCGCGCTCGCTCGTTATCCAGCCGTCTAAAACCTCTTTTATCGCCGCTCCAGATAGATCGTCGTATTTGCCCTCGCTAGCACGGTCGCTCAATGTCAATATGCCTATTTTCGCTTTCATTTTTTCTCCTTAAATTTAATTGTAATACTCTTTGATAATTTTGCCCAGCGCGTCTTTATCGATACTCTCAAAAATCTCGATATGCT
Source organism: uncultured Campylobacter sp. (assembly GCF_938018145.1). GTDB lineage: Bacteria > Campylobacterota > Campylobacteria > Campylobacterales > Campylobacteraceae > Campylobacter_A. The sequence continues at coordinate 1,520 of NZ_CALIII010000248.1, read as the reverse complement.
CGCTGATGCGCTCTAGCTGCGCCTTCATGCCCGCCAAAAACGTCCCGACCTCGGCGTATGCCTCTTGCAGTAGCTCCTCGGCCTCCGCCGCGCTTGGCGTAAAGGTATGCCCCATGCCATACTCAAAAACCATATTTTGCGCGATTTCGCGAGCCTTTTGGATGTCGGCGTTGGAGTTTGAAAAGGTATCGTCTTTGACCATCTTTAGCGCGCTCATGCCCGCCAAACAGACCTTGATACGCGCAAACATCTGCGAGCGCGACTCTATCTCTCGCTCAGGGCGCATAAACTGCTCCTCGACGAGCGAAATTTTTTCAAATTCTATCCCAAACCAATACGCCGCCAAGGCCTTTGCGCCCTGATAGAGCGCTTGGATGCGCTTTTCCTCGTCGTTGTAGCTTAAAATCCTCTTTTTACCGAGCAGGACTTTGTTTAAAACGCTTTCAAAATCGCTAAAATCGATTATCTCGCCGCCGCGTCTTAGCGCATTTATCGCGGCTTCGTTTACCAGCGTAGAAAGCGCCGCCCCGCTAAAACCGACGCTGATACGCGCCACGTCCTGCGCCTCTACGCTCGTGTTTTTGTCTTTTAGATAGGATTTTAAAATCTCGACCCTATCGGTAAAATCGGGCATCGAAAGAAAAATACGCCTGTCAAATCGCCCCGAGCGTAGCAGCGCCTCGTCTATCATCTCGATGCGGTTGGTCGCGGCGATCACGATGACGCCAGAGTTATCCTCAAAGCCGTCCATTTCGGTCAGTAGCTGATTTAGCGTGGCCTCGCGCTCGTCGTTTCGGTTGCCGCCGCGCACCTTACCCACGGCGTCGATCTCGTCGATAAAGATGATAGAGGGCGCATAGGCTTTAGCCTTTAAAAACAGCTCATGCACGCGTTTTGCGCCCATACCGACGTAAATTTGCACGAAACTTGCGCCGCTTTGGTAAAAAAACGGCACGTCCGCCTCGCCGGCTACGGCTTTTGCAATTAGCGTTTTACCGACGCCGGGCTCTCCGATCATTAAAATTCCTTTCGGCAATTTGATGCCGAAATTTCGATATTTTGCGGGATTTTTTAAAAAATCCACGATCTCTATGAGTTCGTCCTTTACCTCGCTGATGCCCGCGACGTCGCTAAATCTCACGTCACTAACGCTTGGCGAAAGATCGCCGAGCTCCGCATTTGCGCCGCCGCCTTGACGCGTAGTGCCCACGCCGTCCATCTTGCGGCGCCGCGCCAGAACGGTTTCAAAATAATATACAAAGAGAAAAAATGCGAACGTAAAAATTACCAAGATCGCGCTGATACCACCGCTTTCGTTATCCTCTTCCTTCGTAATCAAAGCGTGGTTGGAGAGCTCTTTTAAATTAACGATATCGGTTAAAATTTTATAGCGTTTGCCGTCGTAAACGAAGCTTAGCGTGCCGTCCTCGATATGTGCGCGCTTGATCTGATCTTTTCGTACCAGCTCGCTAAATTCGCGCTCGGTGATATATCGCGAATCGTCTTTAAAATAAACGATC
>NZ_CALIII010000247.1 GCF_938018145.1 uncultured Campylobacter sp. | reverse complement strand
GTATAGCCTTTTTTGATGATGTCGCTTCTCAAATTTGATCCTTTTAGTGGAATTTAGTCGATTTTATCAATTATTTAATTACATAAGCATAAAAATTTGAAAGGGCGTGCACGGCACGGCAATCATACGTGCAAGATCTAAAATTTACGTTTTATCGTGAGAAAATTTGAACCCGAAAGCTCAAATTTAAGCGCAATGCAGAGAGATTGCTTTGCGCTTAAAAAGGCTAGAACGCCTTTTGGCCGCATCTAGCCTATCGAAGTAAATTAATCCGCTACTTTCATCGCGCCGCCCGCGCCAAGACCGCCTTTTACGGTTTGCATTTTGTAGTTTCTGACGGCGTCGATTAGGTTATTCATCGAGTCGGTGAAGGCCGCTACGATGACTTTGCCCTCAGGAGTGTTGGCGTAAGCTCCTAGCGATCCGCCGGCTTTGCTACCAAATATGCTTCCAAGACCCGCAAAGTCCATATTTCTAGCGCTTCCCTCGGCTGCTGCTAACTGTACGCCGGAGCGGTTTTCGATGAGAGTTAGCATCGTGCTCACGTCGCTCGTGCTAAAACTACCTGCGACCGAACCTGCGACCGAACCAAATAGCGCGCCCACAACGCCGCCTAGGCCGCTAGTGTTGCTCTCGCTAAATGTTATCGTAGGAGTTAAGGTATAGTCCGCGGCGACCATCTGACCTTTTTTGAAATTTGAGTTCTTTCTAAGCTCGCCCGACTCCATCAGCGCGCGCTCTTCTAGCATTTGGTTAAATGCCTTGCTACGCTCGACAACGACGAAACAGTTTGACTGCTGAGCTAGGAGTCTAAGAACCGGAACGGTGGAGGTTAGCTTATACTGCCTGGTTACGACGGAGTACCAGTCGCTGTTTCTATCCTCGTAAATCGTAAGCGTACCCATAGACTCGGTACATCTGGTTAGTCCGGGATTTGCATTTTGGACGTTTGTACCCGCAGCTGCGCCCGTAGCTGCCGTCTTAGCGCCAGGTGAGCCCATACTCATCGACGACATACAACCAGTCAAAAGAAAAGGCAAAGCCAAAACCGCGATCTTCGATGCGCTAAAAAGCGACTTTTTCATTGATAACTCCTTGGGGAAATTTACAAAATTGTAATATATTTGCGCTAAAAATTTACTTTATTTTAAATTTGATGTTATAAAATGATTTAGAAATAACCAGAAAGGATTTGACATGAAAAAACTTGTTTTAATCGCTCTTTTTTCAGCGCTTTGTTTAAGTTTTTCAAACGCTTACGACAGTTATTCAAACGAATCTTTAATAGTCATCCCGGATAACCATCATAAATACAAAAAACGCCGCCACCGAGATAGATACGACGACGACGTAGTGATATATATGGACCCTCCATACGGCGGTTACAGACAAACCGACCGAGGCAGAGACTACCGCGACAAGCTAGTCGATCAGTACATAAAAAACAATAACATAAAAAAAGGCGGCACTAGCAAATCCGACGACCGAAGCTACGAAAGAGGCTATGACGACGGATATGATGACGGATACCGCGATAGACGCGATGATTATTACTATTCGCCTCGCCCGCAAGTAGGCATCCGCGTTAGATAAATTTGACGCCCGTTCGCCGCTAGTCGTCAAATTTGGCCGGCGGCGAAATTTGATTTACAAAAAGGAAAATAATGCTAACCAACCCCGTCGTGATCAGTATCCTCGTGATGACTGCGCTTTGTTTGCTAAGGTTTAACATCCTGCTTTCTATCCTCGTCTCCGCCCTAGTCGCGGGTCTCATCTATCACGGCGGATTTGCCGGCGTAGAGGCGTTTTTTGGCGCGCTAACGGCCACTACATCGACGCTGATAACAGGCATGAAAGGCAACCTAGAAACCTCGCTCAGCTATATCCTGCTCGGCGCGCTCGCAGCCGCGATAGCCAACACGAACCTAACGGCGATCCTCATAAACGCCGTTAGCAAGGCTCTAGCGAAAACCAGCACCTATTTTGCTCTGATAATCGCCGCGATCGCGTGCCTCTCGCAAAATTTGATCCCGGTTCACATCGCTTTCATCCCGATTCTCATCCCGCCGCTTTTGCCGCTGATGAACCGCCTACGCATCGACCGCCGAGCCGTCGCGTGCGCTCTTACTTTCGGGCTAAAGGCTCCATACGTGAGCCTTAGCGTCGGTTTTGGCCTTATCTTTCACGGCATCATCAAAAAAGAGCTCGCAAACAACGGCGTAGAAGTGCAGATGAGCGAGATCTCAAGCGTGATGTGGATCGGCGGCCTCTCTATGCTAGTGGGCTTGCTTTTAGCCGTTTTCGTCTTTTACCGCAAAAAACGCGACTACGCGCACACCAAATTTGAAACGAGCGAGGAGCAAGAGGCTCAGATGGCCGCAAGCCTAAAAATGACGAAAAAAGAGTGGGCGGTGCTAGGCGGTGCGGTTGCGGCGTTTGGAGTGCAAATTTATACCGAAAGCATGCCGCTTGGCGCGCTTTTAGGACTACTAGTTATGGTGGTTTTTGGCGGTATCGAGTACCGAAAAATCGACAAAATCATGGACAGCGGCCTAGCGATGATGGGCTTTATCGCATTTATCATGCTTGTTGCGGCAGGCTTTGGCTCGGTTTTGCGCGAGAGCGGCGGTATCGAGCAGCTGGTGAGCTTTGCTAGCGCAGTCGCCGGCGGCAAAATGGGCGGCGCGATACTGATGCTAGCTATCGGCTTGCTCGTTACTATGGGTATCGGCACGAGCTTTGGCACGATACCGATCATCGCGGCGATCTACGTACCGTTTTCGCTATCGCTGGGCTTTTCTCCGGCGGCGATCATCTTGCTAGTGGGTATCGCGGCAGCTCTGGGCGATGCGGGCAGTCCCGCTAGCGATAGCACGCTAGGGCCTACGAGCGGTCTAAATGCCGACGGACAGCACAATCATATTTACGATACGTGCGTGCCGACTTTCATCTTCTTTAATATACCGCTGTTAATCGGCGGCGTCATCGGAGCGATGATTCTCTGATATAGTCTCGTCTTTTGAGTGCTTTTTGCGGAGTTTGCTAAAATTTTGCTCGGCAGACTACATGTCTAGCCTATGCAAAATTTTAGCCGCACAGCCCCAAAAATCATCTCAAAATACTTCGCCTTAACTTTTTTTACTTAAATTTGAAGTAAATTT
>NZ_CALIII010000246.1 GCF_938018145.1 uncultured Campylobacter sp. | reverse complement strand
CGCGTTTGATCTCGCTTTCAAAATCGCTCATCGTAAATATCCCGTCCTCGCGCACGGCGACTTTTAGCGCTGTGTTTTTGAGCGCGAGCATGATTTGCGCGCCGCTTAGCTCAAATTTAGCCAGCTGTTTGACGTCGAAATTTTCCTCAAAGCTCGCATTTTCGGGCAGCACTTTGCGCCAGATCGCAAGACGAGCGGCGAGGTCGGGCTTTTTAAACTCGATCTTATAATCAAACCTGCGAGAAAACGCGATATCTAGGCTTTGCAAGAAGTTCGTCGTGGCGATGAGTACGCCCTCAAACCGCTCGATTTGCTCCAAAAATATATTTTGCATTTGGTTGTGCATCTTGTCCGCGCCGCTGCCGCCCTCGACGCGCGTGCTTAGAAACTGATCGGCTTCGTTTAGCAGCAGCACGGGCTCGCTCTTGCTTTTGGCGCAGATTTCTTTGTACGTATCGAAAATTTTACGTACGTTTTGCTCGCTTTCGCCGACGTATTTGCTTAAAATTTTAGAACAGTCAAAGCTAAGAACCTGCTTTTTTAGGCTCTTTGCGAGGCTTAGCGCGCTCATGGTTTTGCCCGTACCCGGCGGTCCGTAAAAGATGATTTTGGCGTCCACGTTTTTGCGCGACTTGATGCCCCAGCTAGATAGGCGCGCCAGCACGCGGCGATCTACTTGCTTTAGGATCGCGTCCAGTAGCTCTTTTACCTTGACGTCCAGCACGACGTCGTTTATGTCGGTCGAGGGCTCGATGAGCTCAAAGATCTCCTGCTCTTTTACGAGAGTTTCTAGCGCTAGTTTTTTGCTTTTGCTCTCGGTTTTGGGGTGCATTACGCTTTGTAAAATTTCGTCGGTTATGTAAAACGTCCTGCTAAAGCCGCCGTAGGTATTTAGCGACTCGTCGTAGTCGATGAGGCCGTTTTCGATTAGTTTTGAGCCCTCATCCAGTAGGGCGCGGTTTTTGATGCGTTCAAATTCATCCGCGCTCAAAATTCCCACAAGCGCGTTTAGATCGCGGTTGGCGTCCGTTTCGCCGACGTATTCTTCCTTTAAAAGCGCGAGGAAAATCAGCTGTTCTTTGTCGTTTAGCGCGTTATCTTTGAAAATTTGCTCGACGGAGATCGAAATTTTGCTTAAATTTAGCCGTTTTTCGATGATGGCTTCTAGCTCTTTCACGTCTTTTTCGAGGCGGTTTTTGGCGTCGCTTGAGACGTTTTTGCTAAAAAACGAGAGCTTGCCGTAAAGCTCCACGCGCAAAAATTGATCTTTTAGGTAGTCAAGATGATCGGCGTAGGGCGCGACTGCGGGCAACGTAAGCCCAAACTCGCCTTCTTCTAAAATTTTTAGAAAAAGCGGCGAGAGCGAGATCTCGCTGTGAAGCAGGCCGAGTAAATTTGAGCCCGCGCCGTCTGCGTTAGGGTTTTTAAATATAGAAAAGCCCTGCACGATCCAGCCGCTTTCTAACAGGTTTTTTACGTCCGCAAGGCCTGCTAAAAATTTATACTCCTCGCTGCCAAAAACAGCGCAAAGCACGTCGTAAGCGCTACTTTGTGGAGTGCCCTCGACGTAGCTTTTGCTCAGGTGGCGTAAAATTTTCGCCTCGTTTTCGCTGCATTTTATGAGCGAGGAAATTTTAGAATTTTGCTCGCCGCCGATAAACTCTATCAAAAATCGCACTAAATTTCACCCCTTAACTGCTCTTTTAAAACGCGCTTAAGCACTTTGCCGGTCGCGTTTTTAGGTAGTTCGTCTTTAAAATAAATCGTCTTTGGAATTTTAAAATTCGCCAAGTGTTTTTTCAGATGCGCGCGGATATCTTTTTCGTCCAGGCTCATATCCTCTTTAAACTGAATAAACGCCGTGACCTCCTCGTCCGCGTGCTCGTCTCTGACGCCGATAACGGCGGCGGCTTCGACTTCGGGCAGCTTAAATAGCACCTCCTCGATCTCGCGCGGGTAGATGTTGATGCCCTTTGAGATGATGAGGTCTTTTTTGCGGTCGACGATAAAGATATAGCCTTCCTCGTCGATCTTAACGAGGTCGCCCGTGCGCAGCCAGCCGTTTACGATCGTTTCGTCGGTGGCGTCTGGCATATTTAGGTAGCCTTGCATCACGCAGTCGCCTTTTACGATTAGCTCACCGACCTCGCCTGCGGGTAGCTCCATCATCTCGTCGCTTATGCATTTTACTTCGTATCCCGGTAGCGGCAAGCCGACGCTTGAGATTTTTTGTTTTTGCAGCGT
>NZ_CALIII010000245.1 GCF_938018145.1 uncultured Campylobacter sp. | reverse complement strand
CAGGCTACATGCCTAGCGTACGCTCAATTTTGCTTCAAAACTCGAAAAATCATCTCAAAATACCGTGCCTTAACTGTTTGTATTTAAATTAGAAGTCAAATTTTTAAATTTTAGTTGCCAAAACCCGCATCTTGAAAATGTTAAATTTGACCGTAAAAAGCAAAAGTATGAAATATAAATGCAATCCACTTGAGAAAGGGTATAAATGAAAAAATTATTTCTAATCGGCGTTGTGTTTTTCGCCATTGTCGTATCGGCTAGCGAGCCCAAAAAAGGCGAACTAAGCCCCGAAAAAGAGGCGTTTTTAAACGCTAGATACGAGGAGCTCAAAAAATCCTGCGCCCAAAAGGACGCGAGAGCCTGCAAGCGCGTGATCTTGTTTTATCAAAAACAGGCCAAAAAGCAAAACGAAAAAGACATCCGCGAGGCGATGCAAATTTTACTCGGCGCGTGCAAGGAGGGCAAATTTGACGCGTGCGCGGCGGCGGGCGAAATGTACATAAATAACAAAGACTTCATCGCCGCCAGAGAGATTTTGAGCCCGGCTTGCGATAGCGGCTATCAGGATGCTTGCGTGCAGTACGGCAAGAGCCTTGAGGCTGACGGCGCGCCCGGCAAGGATGAAAAACGCGCAAAAAAGCTATACGAAACCGCGTGCGAAAAGGGCTCGGCGCTAGGATGCGAGCATCTAGGGTTAGCGATCGGCAGCAGCGCGCCGGAACAGGCGGTCGGCTATATGCGCAAGGCGTGCGAGATGGACGCTTGGCGATGTTTTAGATTCGGCACGATGGCGATGCCTTACGGGGCAGAGGAAGCTATAAAAGCGCTTGTTAGAAGCTGCCACGAAACGGATATGCTCGCTGGCTGCATCATGCTGGCTAAATATCACGAAAAAGAGCTACGCGAGATCTCCGGCGAGGCTGAGGTGAAGCGGCTGCATGCGCGGCTTTGCGAGCTGGTGCCGTACGGAGAGCACTGCCAAAAAGCGCGGTAAATTTAGCTAAATTTGCGGTTTTGGGTTTGAGACATAGTGGCCCGGCGAGGCGAGGGTAAATTTGAAGTCAAATTTAAAAGCGCCCGTCAAGACGGCCTAAAAATTTAACAAAAACCAGGTCAAAGGAGCAAAAATGGCTATCATCAAAGTCGATCTACAAAAATCATATCGTATCTTAAACCCGGGCGCGACCACGCTCGTATCGGCCAAATACGATGGCGACGTCAATGCGATGGCGATAACGTGGGCGCAGGCGCTTGATTATGACAAGGTTACCATCGTGCCGCACAACGGCTCGTACACGAGGACGCTCATCGAAAAGAGCGGGTATTTCGCCGTGCAGATCCCCACGGCAGCGCAGGCGGAGCTGGTTAGCGAGCTGGGCGCCGAGAACAACTCGCGCTTTGATAACGCGGACAAGATGAAAAACGTGGAAATTTTTTATAAAGAGGAGTTCGATGTGCCGCTGATCGCGGGCTGCGCCGCATGGCTCGTTTGCAAGCGTATCCCTGAGCCTCACAACGAGCAGAGCTATGATCTTTTTATCGGCGATGTCGTCGCGGCATACGCGGACGAGCGGATCTTTGACGGCGGACACTGGCTGTTTGAAAAGATCCCCGACG
>NZ_CALIII010000244.1 GCF_938018145.1 uncultured Campylobacter sp. | reverse complement strand
TCACAGAAACGTTAGGCAAAGGCGTAGGTTTTACGCGCCTAACGTCGTAAAATTTAACCAGATAGCTTTGCTTGATACTCTCAACTCTATCTACGTAAAATTTATCGTTATCAAAGACGTTTAGCTTGTCTTCGGCGATTTGTCTAGGTTGGCTCTCGCCTACCACCTTGCATTCGGTTTTGATTTCCATGATATCAAAATCTATAAATTTGCTATCGACGCCGAAGCTTTTTACTAAATTTAATATCTCGCCGTACGGATTGGCGGTCTCGACCTCCATCTCGGCTAGGAAGTTTTGCTGCGCGTTTTGGTTTTCTGGCACGTGATACTCTCGCGTTATTTTTATTTTCGCGAGATTATCTCTAAAATTTCATTAAAAACACGTTATGCGAGATTTTCGCGCCCGCTTTTACGTATTTTAAAACAAATTTTGTCTATTATTACGCCAATTTTAAATAGGAAATTTTATGCTTATAAAAGGCTTTTTTTCAAACAGCATCGGCATCATGGTTTCGCGAGTTTTAGGGCTCGTGCGCGACCTGCTTACCGCTTCTACTTTGGGTGCGGGCATTTACAGCGATATATTTTTCATCGCGTTTAAGATTCCTAATTTACTACGCCGTATCTTTGGCGAGGGGGCCTTTGCCAACGCTTTTTTGCCAAATTTTACGAAATCAAACAAAAAATCGCTCTTTAGCGCCGAGATTTTTCTTAAATTTCTAGCCTTTATCGGCATTCTCACGCTTTTGGTAAATTTATTCGCCCCGTTTTTTACCGCCGTTATCGCCACGGGCCTAGCGCCTAGCGACATAAACGAAGCCGTCCCGCTCGTAAAAATAAACTTTTACTACTTAGCGCTCATCTTTGCCGTTACATTTTTAGCCTCGCTTTTGCAGTATCGCGGGCACTTCGCGACGACGGCATTTTCGACGGCGCTGTTAAATTTAGCCATGATCGGTTCCCTAATCTTGGCTCGCGGACAAGAGCCTAAAATCGTAGCTTATTATCTTAGCTTTGGCGTCGTTGTAGGCGGCGTTTTGCAGCTCATAGCGCACCTTATCGCGCTTAAATTTAACGGTATCTCAAAGCTCTTTTTCGGCGGCCTAGTTAAATTTGCCCGCGGAAAAAGAGCCGATACAAAGGGTTTTTTTAGCAACTTTTTCCACGGCCTAGTCGGATCATCCGCGATGCAGTTAAGCTCGTTTATTGATACGTGGTTGGCGTCGTTTTTGGCGGCGGGATCCATCAGCTATCTTTTCTACGCCAACCGTATTTTTCAGCTTCCTTTAGCGATATTTGCGATCGCGCTCTCTACCGCGCTTTTTCCTAAAATCACGCGCCAGATCAAGGCCGGCAACGAAGCCGAAGCTCTAAAATGGATGCGAAAAAGCTTTGAAATTTTATATTTTCTGCTCTTTGCGGCGGCTATCGGCGGCATTATTTTAGCCGAGCCTATCATTAAGCTGCTTTTTGAGCGCGGAAGCTTTACGCAGGCCGATACGGCAGCGACCGCAAGCGTTTTGGCCGCTTATATGATCGGACTTTTGCCTTTTGGGCTTGCTAAACTTTTTTCGCTTTGGCTTTATGCGCATTTGCAGCAAAAGCTAGCCTCCAAAATCGCCGTTATCACGCTCGTTTTTAACCTCGTTTTAGCTGTTGTTTTGATGCAAATTTATGGTGCGTTCGGACTGGCTCTAGCTAGCTCGCTGGGCGGGTTTTTGACGCTAGCTTTAAACGTCAAATTTTTTGGGATAAGGAAATTTTTAGCTATAATTGAGCCTAAAAAATTAACGCTTTTAAGCGCGGTTTTGGTTTTAGAAGCAGTGATTTTGATATTTTTAAGGAAATTTTTAGATGCAAATTTTTGATAGCGTAAAGAGAAAAAAAGTAGAATTTGAGCCCGTAAAAAGCGACTTTGTGCGCATTTACGTCTGCGGGCCGACGGTTTATGACGATGCGCACTTAGGACACGCCAAAAGCGCGATTAGCTTTGATTTGCTTAGACGCACGCTAAGCGAGCTTGGCTACAAGGTCAAATTCGTGCGAAACTACACCGATATCGACGATAAAATTTTAAAGAAAATGGCTGAGAGCGGCGAGAGTTTAGAAGCGATCACGGATAGATACATCGCAAGCTACGAGCGCGATATGGGCACGCTTAACGTGCTTGAGCCAGACGTCAAACCAAAAGCGACGCAGACGCTAAAAGAGATGATAGAGTACATCGAAATTTTGCTAAAAAACGGCTTTGCTTATGAGATCGCGGGCGACGGCATATACTTTGACACCGCAAAAGACGCGCAGTATCTGAGCCTGAGCGGTAAATTTGACACCGAGGCAAACGTCGCTCGCGTGGCTAGTAGCGACGAAAAAAAGGACGAAAAAGACTTCGTGCTGTGGAAATTTGACGAGAAATGGTACGAAAGCCCGTTTGGCCGCGGTCGCCCGGGCTGGCATACCGAGTGCGTCGCGATGATAAAAAAGCACCTATCTAGCGGCGAAAAATTTGAGATCGATATCCACGCGGGCGGGCTTGATTTGCTATTTCCTCACCACGAAAACGAGGCTGCGCAGTGCCGCTGCGCCGAGCATAAAAGCCTGGCTAAATACTGGCTTCACAACGGCTTTATCCAAGTAAATAACGAAAAAATGAGCAAGAGCCTGGGAAACAGCTTTTTCGTTAAAGACGCGCTGGAGCGAAATTTGGGCGAGGCGGTGAGATTTTATCTGATCTCGAGTCACTACAGAGCGAATTTTAACTTTAGCGAAGACGATCTAAACGCGGCAAAAAAGCGCCTAGATAAAATTTACCGCCTAAAAAAACGAGTTTTGGGCGCGGCGGCAAATTTAAGCGCGAACGAGAAATTTAAGAGCGAATTTATGTCCGCGATGCAGGACGATCTAAACACCTCAAAAGCCCTTGCTTGCGTAGACGAGTTTGTCCGCAGCGCAAACGACGAGCTAGATGCGAACCCTAAAGACAAAGCCAAAAAAAGCGAAATCGCGGCAAATTTAGAGCTAATAGCGCGAGTGCTGGGTATCTTACAAGTAGACGTGTTTGAGTATTTTCAGTTTGGCGTGAGCGACGAAAAGCGAGCCTATATCGAGGATCTGATAAATCAAAGAAACGAAGCCAAAGCGGCCAAAAACTACGAGCTATCGGATAAAATCCGCGATATGCTAGCCGCAAACGGCATCAGCCTCATGGATACTCCAAACGGCTGCATGTGGGAAAAAATATGAAGCAGATGAGCCTAAAAGAGGTTTTGCGGCGGTTTGCGCCCTATTTTAGGGATTATATTTCGTATTTTATCATCGCGATCGCCGGCATGCTGATGGCTAGCGGCGGTACGGCCGCGTCGGCATGGGTGATCGAGCCCGTGCTAAATAAAATTTTTATCGAAAAAAACAAAGACCTGCTTTATCTTTTGCCTTACGCTATCATCGCGATTTACTTTTTAAAGGGGCTCGGGACGTTTTTGCAGGCGTATTTTACGGCGTATATCGGGCAGGATATCGTGAGGAGATTTCGCGAAAAGCTACTAAAAAACCTGCTAAATTTGGATATGAAGTTTTTTAACGACTACCGCACGGGCGAGCTAATCAGCCGAAATATCAACGACATCGACCGCATCAGAAGTATCGTTAGCTCCATGATCCCAGAGCTCATCCGCGAGGCTATTACGATCGCGGGACTGCTTTGCGTCGTGCTTTATCAGAGCTTGCAGCTTGCGTTTTTTGCTCTAGTTATCTTGCCAGCAGCCGTCTATCCGCTCTCAAAACTCGCAAAAAAGATGAAAAAAATCTCCCGCGCCTCGCAGGAAAAGACCTCCGACATCAGCTCCAAGCTAAGCGAAATTTTTACCAACATCGAAATCATCAAAGCAAACAACGCACAGGAGTTTGAGCACGCTAAATTTACCGACGAAAACGCTAAATTTTTTAAGCTAAATTTAAAAAGCGTAAAAGTAAACGAGATGGTAAGCCCGATGATGGAAATTTTTGGCTCCGTGGGCGTCGCGGCAGTCGTCATTATCGGCGGCAAAGAGGTCATAGACGGAAATTTGACGATGGGAAGCTTCTTTTCGTTCCTAACCGCGCTTTTCATGCTTTACACGCCTATTAAACGCATTTCAGGCCTTTACAACAAGATGCAAGACGCCGTGGTCGCGGCAGAGCGAACCTTTGAGCTACTTGATAAAGAGCCTCAAATTTTAAGCGGCGATAAACCCGTGCCGTCTGAAATAAATTTGATAAATTTTAAAGACGTCAGACTAAACTACGAGGGCAAAGAGGTGCTAAAAGGCATAAATCTAAGCGCGAGCAAGTCTCAAACCGTAGCGCTCGTGGGCAGTAGCGGCGGCGGAAAAAGCTCAATCGTAAATCTACTCATGAGGTTTTACGACGCAAACGGCGGAGCGATCGAGATAAACGGCGAAAATATCAAAAATTTCGATCTCGGCTCGCTGCGTCAAAATATCGGCCTAGTGACCCAGCGCGTCTATATCTTTAACGACACGGTCGCAAACAACGTCGCCTACGGCCGCGAATACGACGAAGCCAAGGTCGAGTTCGCGCTAAAAACGGCAAACGCTTATGATTTCGTGTCAAATTTACCCGAGGGCGCGCAGACTGTTTTAAATGAATTCGGCACCAATCTCTCAGGCGGCCAGCGTCAGCGTATCGCTATCGCCCGTGCGCTCTACGACGACCCGCAGATTTTGATATTTGACGAGGCCACGAGCGCCCTAGATAACGAAAGCGAGCAGCAGATAACCAAAGCCATCGCAAATTTACAAAAAGAAAAGATAATATTTATCATCGCGCACCGCCTAAGCACGGTGCAAAATGCCGATAAAATCGCCGTTATCAGCGACGGAAAAGTGGTCGGTTTTGATACCGATGAGGCGCTTAGCAAGAGTTGCGAAATTTACGCGAAACTAAAAGGCGAAGCCCTTGTTTAAGCCTAAATTTGATAAAATCGCTCAAAATTTAAGGATAAAATTTGAATTACGAAACGCTAAAATCCATATTTTTTAAATTTGACCCCGAAACCGCTCACAAAATCGTCGAAAAAACGCTAAGTATCTCAGACTGCGTATTCCCGGGCCTTTATAGCATCGTCGCTAAAAACTGCGTCGTCACGGACGCGGCTCTTTCGCAAAATTTGCTAGGAACTAGCTTTTTAAACCCCGTTGGAATCGCCGGCGGCTTTGATAAAAACGCCACCATGCTGCGTCCGCTGGCAGCGCTCGGGTTTGGGCACGTGGAGTTTGGCACCGTGACGCCAAAACCGCAAGAGGGCAACGCAAAACCGCGCCTTTTTCGCTTAATCGAAGAAGAGAGCATACAAAACGCGATGGGCTTTAACAACGAGGGTGCAGACGCTCTGAACGCGCGCGTCGGCAAGCTCTATCCGTTTGCGATACCGCTTTTTGCCAACATCGGCAAAAACAAAATCACGCCAAACGAAGAAGCGATCAAAGACTACGAAATTTTAGTCGCTAAATTTAACGAAATTTGCGACTGCTTCGTCATCAACGTCTCCTCGCCAAACACCCCGAACCTACGCGAACTGCAAGAAGATAGCTTTATAAAAGACCTCTTTGCGCGCCTTACGCCGATCGCAAAAAAGCCGATAATCTTTAAAATCGCGCCCGATATGGACGACGACAAAGCCGTGCAGATCTGCAAAACGGCCGTAGAAAGCGGCGCAAAAGGCGTCATCGTAAATAATACGAGCGTGGATTATTCGCTATCAAAGTCGCCAAATTTACAAAATTTCGGCGGACTAAGCGGCAAGGTCATCGCCAAACGCTCTCGCGAGCTTTTTAGCGCGGTGGCTAGCGAGCTTTACGGCAAGACGGTTTTGATCGCAAGCGGCGGCATAGACAGCGCCGAGGAGGCATACGCGCGCATAAAATCAGGCGCAAATTTGGTTCAAATTTACACATCCTTTATATTCAAAGGCCCAAACATCGCAAAACAGATAAACGAAGGTATTTTAAAGCTTTTAAAAGAGGATAATTTCGCCTCGATTAGCGAAGCGGTGGGCTGCGATATAAAAAACAAAATTTAAGGAAATTTATGCTTATAAAATACTCCAAAACAAAGCTCAAAAACGGCTTTGAGATCTATCACATCCCCGCTAGCAAGGGCTCTAGCGTCATCAGCGTGGACGTGTTTTACCGCGTGGGCTCGCGAAACGAAACGATGGGCAAAAGCGGCATCGCGCACATGCTAGAGCACTTAAATTTTAAATCCACGAAAAATATGAAAGCGGGCGAATTTGACGAGATCGTAAAGGGATTTGGCGGCGTAAACAACGCTAGCACGGGCTTTGACTATACGCATTATTTCGTCAAATGCTCAAAAGGCAACCTAGACGAAGCTCTTAGGCTCTACGCCGATATAATGGAAAATTTGAGCCTAAAAGATAAAGAATTTCAGCCCGAGCGCGACGTCGTGACCGAGGAGCGCAGATGGCGCACGGACAACTCTCCGATCGGCTTTTTGTACTTTACGCTATTTAACGTCGCTTTTAGCTATCACCCGTACCACTGGACTCCGATCGGCTTTATCGGCGACATCAGAAACTGGACGATAGATGATATAAAAGAATTTCACGAGACGTACTATCAGCCGCAAAACGCGATGCTTCTAATCAGCGGCGACATCGATAAAAAAAGCGCGTTTGAGCTAGGCAAAAAGCACTTTGAGCACATAAAAAACAAAAAGCCGCTACCAAAACTGCACTGCATCGAGCCTGAGCAAAACGGCGCAAAAAGGGCTGAAATTTACAAGGATAGCGAAGTAGAGATGCTAGCGCTTGCCTTTAAAATCCCGCCGTTTAATCACGAGGATCAGCCGCGTCTGGGCGCGCTAGCGGAGTATCTAGGCAGTGGGCAAAGCTCTGTTTTGCAGCGCGTTTTGATAGATGAAAAATACCTCGTAAACAGCGTGGACGTCTATAATATGAGCAACATCGACGAGAGCTTGCTCATCGTGCTAGCCGTTTGCAACCCTGGCGTCAAGGCCGAGGCCGTAGAGGAAGAGATCTGGCGTGTGCTAGAAAACGCAAAAACGCAAAAAATAGACGAAGACGAGATAACTAAGATAAAAAATAGCTTAAAAAGCGATCTTATTTACTCGCTAGATAGCGCGTCGAAGGTAGCAAATTTATACGGTAGTTATCTCGTTAGAGGCGATATAAAGCCGCTTTTTGAGCTACCTGAAAAAACAGCCGCGCTAAAACCGGCCGATCTAAACGAAATTTGCAAAAAATACGCGAGAAAAGAAAAATCCACGACGATCATCCTAAGAAAGGAAAAAAGTGAATAAAAAAGCAATAACGGGCGCTATGACGGCGCTGATTACGCCTTTTAAAGACGGTAAACTAGACGAAATCGGTTATGAAAAATTAATCAAAAGACAAATAGCAAACGGCATCGACGCGGTCGTACCCGTAGGTACCACAGGCG
>NZ_CALIII010000243.1 GCF_938018145.1 uncultured Campylobacter sp. | reverse complement strand
ATGGTTGACCTACTCTAGGACAGAGATTTAGGCGTTATGCTGGAAAAATTATGTCCAAAATTCGATTATGCCAATTTTATCGCAGAATTTAAAAATAAATGTAACTATGTATTTTATTTTGTGGTATAAAAATAAAGATGGTGGTTAGAGGCAGAATCGAACTGCCGACACGCAGATTTTCAGTCTGCTGCTCTACCGACTGAGCTATCCAACCACGCCGTAAATAAAGAAATGTGATTTTAGCTATTTGATACTTAAATTTCGGTTAAAGACGCAAAATTCGGCGCATTTTTAAAGTACAAAATTTATTTCAAAAGGCAGTCCATTAAATTCGGCGGCTTTACGGCGCAAATATCGCGTCAAATTTGTAAATTTAAGATTGCTTTTTTAAATTCATCCCCGCGCTCTACGTAGCTGCTAAACTGATCGAGGCTTGCCGCCGCAGGACTTAAAAGCGCTATTTCGTCTAAGTTTTCGCTATTTGCGCTAGCTTTTGCGACTCCGTCAAATTTGAAATTTTTATCTATCTCGCCGACTGCGACGTTTAAAAACTCGCATTTCACGGCAAGGATTTTAAACTCGCCGGCAAGCTTCATCAGCTTATCTGTATTTGAGCCGATAGCGTAAATTTGCGCCTTAGTGCCGCGCAAGGCCTCAAAAAGCGGCCGCATATCTACGCCCTTATCGTCGCCGCCTAAAATCAAATGCAAAAATTTGCCCTCATATCGCTTGACGGCCTGTATGCTTGCATCGATGTTGGTCGCTTTCGTGTCGTTGACCCATGTTCTGCCGCGCGCATCGAGAAACTCCTCGAGCTTGTTGCCCTCGATGATAAAGCCGTTTAGTAGCTGTACGTCGCATCTATCGAGCAAAATTTTCTGGATAGCAAGCGCCAAAAGAGCGTCCGTTAAAAACGGCGTTTTAAAGGCGATATCGCTTAAATTTACGCCGCAAAACTCGGCCAAATCCGCCTCGTTTTCGTAGCTTATCACCTTTGCTTTAGTCGGCGTTCCAGCGTAAATTTTAGGCAGGATCGCGACCGTGTTTTCGCCCATCGTCGCTAGCGGTTTTAGCTTGGCGCGCTCATACTCGGCAAAGTCGCCGTGCCAGCTGAGGTGATCTGGCGTGATAGGCAAAAGCGCGTAGATGCCGGGCATGGCAATGTTCGTGTAGTGCATCGTAAAGGAGCTGGTCTCTAGCACCCAAATTTTGGCGTTTGGGTCGAGGTCTGCGAGCGGAACTCCGACGTTGCCGCCCATTACCGAGCCGTAGCGCGCCAGCAGGTGCTGCGTCATCTTTGTCGTCGTGGTTTTGCCGTTCGTGCCGCTGATCCAGACGGTAAAGGGCATTTTGACGCCGTAAATTTTGTAAAAATAGTCGTACTCGCTGATGAGATTTTGCGCGTTTTTAACTAGCTCGTGGCTCGGAGGAAAGCCTGGGCTTGGGATCTCGAGGCCACTTTTTTCGGGCACGAAAAGGTTTGGCGGCAGTAGCGTATTGCCCCATTCGTCGCTTGAGATCTCGCTAAATTTATCGTCGTAGATGTCCCAGCCGCCCTCTTTGCCGAAGTTTTTCGCGATCGCTCGCGTCGTGCCGCCGTAGCCAAATAGCGATTTTCTCATTTTCTCCCCTTTGCCCGTAAAATTTGCGTTATATTATCGGCGGCTAGCTCGGCTATTTCGCCGTTTTGCTCGCGCTAAATTTACCTGATTTTTAGCGCGGTCATGGCGATCAAATTTGCCAAAACGGCGATGAGCCAAAATCTCACGATGATCTTATTTTCCACCCAGCCTTTTATCTCAAAATGATGATGTATCGGCGCCATGAGAAAAATTCTCTTTTTAAAAATTTTAAAACTTCCGACCTGCAAAATCACGCTCAAGGTCTCCATTACGAATACAAAGCCGATGATGATGAGCAGGATTTCGTTTTTCGTCATCACGCCCATAAGCCCGATGTATGCGCCTACGCTTAGGCTTCCGCTATCTCCCATGAAAACCTCGGCCGGATGGCAGTTAAACCACAAAAATCCCATCAGCGAGCCGATCAGCGCAGCGGCCACGACAACCGTCTCGCCCACGCCCGCGATCTTTGGTAAAAGCAAATACGAGCTAAACACCGCGTGTCCGCAGATGTAGGCAAACACTCCAAGCGTTAGTAGCGAAAATACCGCAGGCACCGTAGCTAGCCCGTCTAGGCCGTCGGTTAAATTTACCGCATTTGAGGCGGCGACGATGACGAGCGTCCAAAAGGCCACCGCAAAAACGCCAAGATCAAGCACTGGAAATTTGTAAAATGGTAGGTAAAATTTACTGCCTAGCTCGCCGTTCAAATAGAGCATCGTCGAGACCGCAAACGCGATCAAAATTTGCACCGCAAGCTTAGCTCTAGGGCTTAGTCCGTCGTGGTTTTTGCCGCCTGAGATTTTGCGATAGTCGTCTTTAAACCCAAGCGCCGTAAAGCCCGCAAGACAGATAAGCGAAGTAAAGACGAAGACGTTATCTAGCCTGGCGCAAAGCACGCTCGCCGCAAGTGCGGCTCCGATAAAGACCAGTCCGCCCATCGTCGGCGTTTTGGCCTTTTTTTGGTGCGTTTGCGGAGCTAGCTCGTAGATGGGCTGGGCGGCGTTTTTGGCCTTTGCCCACGCGATAAATTTAGGCAGCGCCCAAACGGTCAAGCAAAATGCGATAAAAAACGAAAATCCCGCGCGAACGGTGATGTACTGAAAGATATTAAAATTTGAGAATTCATAAATATAGTAAAACATAAAAGCCTTTATTTAAAAAAAAACTAATTTTAGTATAATGCCGTTAAAAAATATCTAAATTTAAGGCGAAAATTTAAAAATGGCGCAAAAAACTATTTTGGTGATCACAGACGGCATCGGATATAATGAAAGTAGCGAATTTAACGCATTTGCGGCGGCAAAAAAGCCCACATACGACTGGTTGTTTAAAAACGTGCCAAATACGCTCATAAAAACCTCGGGCCTGGCAGTGGGTCTACCTGACGGACAGATGGGGAACAGCGAGGTCGGACACATGTGTATCGGCAGCGGGCGGGTTTTGTATCAAAATTTGGTAAAAATTTCGCTCGGTTTTGAAAACGGCTCGTTAGCTAAAAGCGAAAAGCTTTTAAATTTATTTAAAACTTGCAAACGCGTCCACGTCGTCGGGCTTTATAGCGATGGCGGCGTGCACTCGCACATGAGCCACTTTGACGCGATGTGTTCTCTTGCAGTCGCAAACGGCTGCGAGGTGTTTGCCCACGCGATAACCGACGGGCGCGACGTAGGCCCGAAAAGCGGGCTGGCGTTTATAAAATCGCTGCAAGAAAAGGCGCAAAGCGGTGGCTTTAGGCTAGCTAGCGTTAGCGGTAGATTTTACGCGATGGACCGCGACAAGCGCTGGGAGCGCGTGAAAACAGCCTACGACGCTATGACGCGCGGGGGGAACGGGCAAACTATCTCGCCGCTAGAATACGTCATGCAAAGCTACGAGGCGGGCGTGACGGACGAGTTTATCGTGCCGGCTAGCTTTGGCGGGTTTGAGGGTATCGGCGAAAACGACGGCGTGATATTTATAAATTTTAGAAACGACCGCGTGCGCGAGATCGCGGCGGCTTTGGGCGATGAAAATTTTAGCGAATTTGCGCGCCCTTTCGTCGTAAAAAATCTACTCACGATGACCGAATACGACGCAAATTTCGCCTTTCCCGTGTTATTTGAAAACGAAAAGCTAAAAAATACCCTTGCCGAGATCGTCGCAAACGCGGGCCTAACGCAGCTGCATACCGCCGAGACCGAGAAATACGCGCACGTGACGTTTTTCTTTAACGGCGGCGTCGAGGAGCTCGCCCAAAACGAAACGAGGGTGCTGGTGCCAAGCCCTAAAGTCAAAACCTACGACGAAAAACCTGAAATGAGCGCGCAGGCCGTGTGCGAGGCGGTGCTAAAAGGGATGGATGACGGACAGGATCTGATCGTAGTAAATTTCGCAAACGGCGATATGGTCGGGCATACGGGCGAATTTAGCGCGGCGGTGAAAGCGGTCGAGGCCGTGGATGCGGCGCTAGGACGCATCGTGGCAAAGGCAAAAGAGAAAAACTACGCGCTAATCATCACGAGCGACCACGGCAACTGCGAGCAGATGAAGGACGCGCAGGGCAATTTGCTAACCAACCACACGACTTTTGACGTATTTTGCTTCGTGATGGGCGAGGGCGTAAAGGCGGTAAAAGCGGGCGGCCTAAACAATATAGCCGCGAGCGTTTTGGCGCTGATGGGCATCGAAAAACCCGCCGAGATGGACGAGGCGCTGTTTTAAATTTAACCCGCCTTTGAAGCCTAACTTTATATCAATGACCTGTCGAGGCTTAAATTTAAAGCGGACTAGCGCTTTATTCGGCGGGTCAAATTTGAATCTAAATTCAAACTCCGCCGCGCCCTAAGCGCCGCCGTAAAACCGCTAAAATCTACATAAATTTCATCTTTTCAGCATCCCAAAATTTCATTTTCGCTAAAATCGCCCTAATAAATTTAAGGGAAAATCAATGGAAAATTCAAGTCAAAAAAATTTTAAAATCGAGCGTAAAAAGGTCCATTTCATCGGTATCGGCGGTATCGGCATCTCGGCGATCGCGCGGTTTTTGCACGAAAAGGGCTTCATCATCAGCGGTAGTGACATCAAAGAAAGCCCGACCACGCGCGAGCTAGCCGCCCAGGGCATCGACGTCATCACGCCGCACAGCAAGGCCGCGATCAAGGATCAGGACTTCGTCATCTACTCGGCCGCGATAAAGCCCGATAACGTCGAACTCGTCGAAGCGCGAAGCAAAGGGCTGCAGTGCCTATCGCGCAAAGAGGCTCTGCCGATGGTGCTTGAGGGCAAGCGCGTGTTTTCGGTAGCGGGCGCGCACGGCAAAAGCACGACCTCGGCGATGCTCTCTAGCCTCGTGGAGGGCTCGGTCATCATCGGCGCGATCGCTAAGCAGTTTGGCTCAAATATGAAATACGAGCCCTGCGACAACGTTATTTTCGAGGCTGACGAGAGCGATAGTAGTTTTCTTAACTCAAACCCGTATCTAGCCGTCGTGACTAACGCCGAGCCCGAGCATATGGAGCATTACGGCTATGATTTGGAGAAATTTCACGCGGCGTATCGAGGCTTTTTGGAGCGAGCCAAGGTGCGCGTGATAAACGCCGAGGACGAATTTTTAGGCACGTTAAAGCTTGACGCCGTGCGCCTTTATCCGAGCACCGATATCACCGAGCTTAGCATGATCGTGCGCGATTTCGTGCCTTATACCGCGTTTAATCTAAAAAATTTAGGCAAATTTGAGGTGCTGGGTATGGGCGAGCACATCGCCGTGGACGCGTCTCTTGCGATCTTAGCCGCGCTAAATGAAACCTCTCTGGCGCAAATCAGGCAAAATTTGCTAAATTTTAAAGGCATCAAAAAGCGTTTCGATATCCTAACCGCTAGCCGCAAATTCGTACTAATCGACGACTACGCGCACCATCCGACCGAGATCAAAGCTACTTTGCAATCGGTCTTTGAATACGCCAAACTACTAGGCATCACAAAAATCACGGCGATCTTTCAGCCGCACAGATTTACGCGCCTAAGCGCAAATTTAGAGGCCTTTAAGGAGTGCTTTGACGGCATAGACGAGCTTGTTATCCTACCTGTTTATGCCGCGGGCGAGACGCCGATAGAGATAAATTTAAAAGAGGAGTTTAAGCGCTACAATCCCGTGATGACGCAAAAAGTCGTTCGCGAGGGCGAGGGGATAGTCTTTACGGATGAGTTTGGCGTGAAAAACCTGCTTGATGACGGCCTAGTGATCGGCTTTGGCGCGGGCGACATCACATATCAGCTGCGAGGCGACGCATGAGGGTCATAATCGTACTTTTAGGCGTGCTTGCCGCGATCGCGATATTTAGCGTGAGCGACGAGAAGCTAAGCAAAAAGGCGAAATTTATCATCACTTTTTCGGTGATTTTTGTCGCGGCGGCGCTGTATTTTTACGAGACTAGACTAGAAAGCGAGCAGGGCAAAAGGCTGGAGCTGGTCGCGCTTTTTAATCAAGGCAAAACTCTAAAATGCGGAAATTTTGACGTAAATAACACTAAATTTAACTATGAGTTCGGTACGTCATCCTTCGTCGCAAAACGCGCGGCAAAGGAGCTAAACAGCGTCAAGATCGCGCTTGATGGTTGCGAATTTAAAGGCGAATAATTGCGAAATTTTAAAGATAATCAAAATTTGACCCAAGGCGGCGTTTGGGAGGTTGGTGGGCTGGAAAATAACGTCTCGCGCGAGCAAAGAAACGGCGATATTTCAGACGCCATGGCGTACCGAGAGCAAAAAGAATTTACAAACGCGGAAGGCTTTGAGCGGCTTATAAAAATTTTAGACCTGCAAGGCTATATGGAGCGGTTTAACTCCTTTTTAGCGCGCCCAAAGCCGCTTTTTATGGCGGGCGACAGCAGGTTGCATTATGAGAAAATTTTAGAGCTCTCGCAAAAGCAGTTTGATCCGCCCTCGTCCGCTCAAAATCTAGACGACGCGCTCATTCGCCTTAGCAAGCAAGCCACGCTGCACGTGAGCGAGATTTTTGAGTTTGCTAAGATTATTAGCTACTTTACCTACCTAAAAACGCTCAAATTTGAAGGCAAACTAGGCGAGTGGCTCGCTAAAATCGAGATACCGCAGCCGATGTTAAAGCTCGCAAACTCATTTGACAAAAACGGTGAGCTAAAAGACGAAGTGGACGAGCGCCTGGGCGGTATCAGAGACGCGTTTAGCGCCAAAAGAGCGCAAATAGACGCCGATCTGCGCCGCCTCATCTACTCAAAATCTATCGCGCCCTACCTCGTCGATACGCAGGTGCACTACATCAGCTCGGTCGAGGCGCTGCTCGTGCGAGGCGGGTTTAACCACGTGTTAAAGGGCACGGTCGTGGCTAGAAGCTCGGGCGGATACTTCTACGTCGCACCAGAAAACATCCAAAAGCTAAAAAAAGAGCAAAGCGAGCTGCTGGATAAAAAAGAGGAAATCGTCTATGAACACTGCAAAATTTTTAGCTCCGCGATGCACAAGGCCTTGCCGTTTTTAAAATTTATAAACAGCGCGTTTGACGTATTTGACGCCTACTGTGCGCGGGTTTTTACGGCTAAAAGCGCGGATTTTGAGTTCGTGCTGCCAAGCGGCGGGTCAAATTTAAAACTAGCAAATTTCGCTCACCCCGCGCTAAAAAATCCAAAAAGCATCAGCATCGACTTTAGCAAAAAGGTGCTGTTAATCACGGGCGTAAACGCAGGCGGTAAATCGATGCTGCTAAAATCGCTGATAGCCGCAGCCTTTCTAGCCAAATACCTGCTGCCGATGCGTATAAACGCGCAAAATTCTCAGATCGGAAATTTCAAAGAATTTGACGCCATCATCGAAGATCCGCAAAACGTGAAAAACGATATCTCGACTT
>NZ_CALIII010000242.1 GCF_938018145.1 uncultured Campylobacter sp. | reverse complement strand
GTTTTTATGCTCCTATTTTGCGGGCGCGGCGACGCTTTTTGAGGACTATGCGAGGCAAAATATCCGCGCTAAAGAGGTGCTTTTTATCCCGACCGCCGCAAACGTAGAGGAGTACCGAGACTACGTGGACGAGGCGAAAGAGGCGTTTGCCAAAATGGGCTTTACGGTTCAAATTTTAGACGTTTCAAAAGCGAGCGAGACCGAAGCGAAGGCAAAGATCGGCGCGGCGCAGGTGCTTTACGTAAGCGGCGGCAACACATTTTATCTTTTGCGCGAGCTTAAAAAGAAGGATCTGGTAGCCCTCATCGCTAGTCGCGTCCGAAGCGGCGAGCTCGTGTACGTGGGCGAGTCGGCGGGCGCGATGATCGCGGCGCCTAGCGTGGAGTACGCGAGCGTGATGGACGATGCGGGCGACTACGGGGCGGCGGCGCAAACGGGGCTTGATCTGGTGAAATTTTACCCCGTGCCGCACTACGGCGAGGAGCCGTTCGTGCAAAGCGCGGCTGAAATTTTAAAAATTTACGGCGGCAAGCTAAATTTGGCGCCGATAAATAACGCCGAGGCGATCGCGGTGCACGGCGATAAATTTGAAATTTTAGGGCGGTAAATTTAGGCGCGCGGCGTTCTAAAAGCGCGCTAAATTTAGAAAAACGGCGTCTGAAATTTTACGCGCTAAAGCCTGCGTAAAATTTAAAAACGGCGGAGCTTGAGGCGAGCCGAAAAATGCAGCTAGCGGTGCGAGCTAAATTTTACCGCCAAATTTAAATAGCCCTTTCCTCTGCCTTTTTCGTCAAATTTAGATCAAATTTAAACTTACGCCACGCCGGAGCGTAGAATTTCGCTGTGAATTTTAGGCGGCACGCCAAACATCCTTGCGTATTCGCGGCTAAACTGCGACGCGCTCTCGTATCCTACGTCAAAGGCGGCCTGCGCTACGCCGATATTTTTGGTCGCGAGCAGATTTTTTGCCTCTTCTAGGCGGATCTTTTTTTGAAAAGCTATGGGACTTAGCGAAGTTACGGTTTTGAAGTTATGATATAGCGAAGACTCGCTCATATCGCATTCGCGCGCGACATCTTTCA
>NZ_CALIII010000241.1 GCF_938018145.1 uncultured Campylobacter sp. | reverse complement strand
CCGTATTTTAGGGGAAGTAAACTGTACCCGATTTTGCTGGATACCGGCAAATGGATAATGAATGTTAACGTAAAAGGCATATCAGGTGGCGTGGGAAATATCGAAACGCCGTTTGACGCATCTATGCAGGAGCAAAGACCAAATTTGGAGATAAATTCGACGATTAAGGAGTATAAATAATGATTGAGAATTTAGAATACGACGCGCTTCTTGAGAAATTTAAAAAAATTTTGAGAGATAACGGGCTAAAATACACGCAACAGCGAGAAGTTCTACTAAAGACGCTCTACAACAACGACGAGCACTTCACTCCGGAGAGACTTTATTTTTTCATTAAAGAGACCTATCCTGACTTAAACGTCGGTATCGCGACCGTTTATAGGACGCTAAATTTGCTCGAAGAAGCCGAGATGGTAACCTCCATCAGCTTTGGTTCGCAAGGTAAAAAATTCGAGCTCGCAACCAAGCCTCACCACGATCATATGATATGCCGCAGATGCGGAACTATCATCGAATTTGAAGACGCAACCATAGAAAAAAGACAAGCAAATATCGCAAAAGAACACGGGTTTAAGCTAACCGGACACATGATGCAGCTTTACGGAGTGTGCAAAGAGTGCAATGCCAAAGAGGCAAAGGGCGGCAAGTGATATTTGAAAATCAACTGGAGATCCAGAGGCTAGAGACTGCAAATGAGTTAAGAAGCGCAGGCGTAAATCCCTATCCGCACTTTTTGCGCCGCGATATGGATATAACTAAATTTAGGCTCAAATTTAAACATATAATAGACACCGAAGAAAAGAGCGCCGAAGGCCAGCTAGTAAGCCTCGCCGGACGCGTTAAGCTCATCAGGGATGCAGGCAAGGCGATATTTGCCAACATCGAGGATGAGGACGGCAATCTTCAAATTTACTTTAGTAATAAGACGCTTGATCCTGATTGGTTTAAGGTCGTAAAGAAAAATATCGAAGTAGGCGACATCATATATGTACGCGGATATGCCTTCGTCACGCGAACGGGCGAATTTTCTATGCACGTTAGCGAGCTAACCTTGGCGTCAAAGGCCATTTCGCCGCTTCCGGAGAAATTTCACGGACTAACGGACATCGAGACTAGATATCGCCAGAGATACCTCGATATGATAATGAACCCCGAGGTTAGGGCTGATTTTAAGCGCCGCTCGGTTATCGTTAGCACGATTCGTAGATTTTTCGAGGACAAGGGATTTTTAGAGGTTGAGACCCCTATGATGCACCCGATCCCTGGCGGAGCGAACGCTAAGCCTTTCGTCACGTTTCACAACGCGCTTGGCGTGGAGAGATTTTTACGCATCGCGCCAGAGCTTTATCTAAAGCGTCTCATCGTGGGCGGTTTTGATGCGGTTTACGAGATGAATAGAAATTTCCGCAACGAGGGCATGGACCTAACGCATAATCCCGAATTTACAAGCATTGAGTTTTACTGGGCGTGGCATACTTATCACGATTTGATGGGGCTAACCGAGGAGCTATTTAACGTGCTTCTTGATAAACTAGATATGCCTAAAATAATCGAATTTGACGGTATGCAGATCGATTTTAGCAAGCCGTTTAAACGCATAAGCTACAAAAAAGCGCTCGTAGAAATCGGCGGACTAGACGAAACTATCATTGACGATAAAGATAAAATTTTGGCCAAGCTCAAAGCGGACGGCTTTGAGGCAAACGCTAAGCTTGATTTGGGGCATTTGCAGGCCGAGCTTTTCGACAACTACGTAGAGAGCAAGCTAACCGATCCTACGTTTATCATCGACTATCCGATTTCTATCAGTCCGCTTTCTCGCAGAAGCGACGCAAATCCCGATATAGCCGAGAGATTTGAGCTATTTATCGCAGGACGCGAGCTAGCTAACGGCTTTAACGAGCTAAACGATCCGATTGATCAATACGGCCGCTTCGCTTCGCAAATCGAAGCTAAAAATGCAGGAGACGATGAAGCTCACGAGATGGACGAGGACTACGTGAGGGCTCTTGGCTACGCGATGCCTCCGACTGCGGGGCAGGGCATCGGTATAGATAGGCTCGTGATGCTACTAACTAATAAAAAATCCATCCGCGACGTGGTGCTTTTCCCTGCGATGAGACCGCAAAAAAACGAAACCAAGGAGAATTAATGAGTTTGCAAAGTTACGATAAAGAAATTTTTGATTTAGTAAATTTAGAACTAAAACGCCAATGCGACCACCTCGAGATGATCGCGAGCGAAAATTTTACCTATCCTGAAGTAATGGAAGTAATGGGCTCGGTTCTAACCAATAAATACGCGGAAGGCTATCCAGGCAAACGCTACTACGGCGGTTGCGAATACGTCGATCAGATCGAGCAGCTAGCGATCGATCGTTGTAAAGAGCTTTTTGGTTGCGAATTTGCAAACGTGCAGCCAAACTCAGGCTCGCAGGCGAACCAGGGCGTTTACGGCGCGCTTTTAAATCCGGGCGATAAAATTTTAGGCATGGATCTAAGCCACGGCGGACACCTGACTCACGGCGCAAAAGTAAGCAGCTCTGGCAAGATATATGAGAGCTTCTTTTACGGCGTAGAGCTTGACGGACGTATAAACTACGATAAGGTAATGGAAATCGCGCAAATCGTAAAACCAAAGATGATCGTGTGCGGCGCGAGCGCATATACGCGCGAGATCGAATTTAAGAAATTCCGCGAGATCGCCGACGCGGTAGGCGCTATACTCTTTGTGGACGTAGCGCACATTGCCGGTCTAGTCGTAGCCGGCGAGCATCAGAGTCCGTTTCCGCACTGCGATGTGGTGAGCTCGACTACGCACAAGACCCTTCGCGGACCTCGCGGCGGTATCATCATGACAAATAACGAAGAGTACGCTAAAAAGATAAATTCGTCTATTTTCCCTGGCATTCAGGGCGGACCGCTCGTTCACGTTATCGCGGCAAAGGCGGTAGGCTTTAAACACAACCTAAGCCCGGAGTGGAAAATTTACGCTAAGCAAGTCAAGGCAAACATCAAAAAGCTAGCCGAAATTTTAGTAAAACGCGGCTTTGATCTAGTTAGCGGCGGTACCGATAATCACCTGGTTTTAATGAGCTTTTTAAATCGCGAATTTAGCGGTAAAGACGCTGACATCGCTCTTGGAAATGCTGGCATAACGGTAAATAAAAATACGGTTCCAGGCGAAACTAGAAGCCCGTTTATCACAAGCGGTATCCGCATCGGAAGTCCGGCGCTTACGGCTCGCGGCATGAAAGAGGCGGAATTTGAGATCATCGCAAACAAAATCTCCGACGTGCTAAGCGATATCAATAATGCCGAGCTTCAAAGCAGGGTAAAAGCCGAGCTAAAAGAGCTTGCGAGCAAATTTATCATCTACGATAAGGCGACTTATTAATGCAGAGCATAGACACCGCGCTAATCAAAATGAACACGAGCCACTACTGGATCAAGCGCGATAATATCGTAAGTAAGATTGAGTATAGAGGGCGGACGTTTTTTAATAAATTTGAGCTCATAAATGAACCCTTAAGCTATCAGGTGATAAAAGATCACGACGAGGGCAAGATCACCGTCGCGCACTCGCTGATACTGCCGGGCGACAAGGTCGAAAATATCGTCTTTGACTACAACGGCAGGATGCCTGAGCGCTTTTGGCACCGAGCTCAGCTTTTGCTCCGCGAGGAGGGATTTATAAATTTTACCGCCTACGAGAGCAAGACGCCGGGACACTTGCACCTTTATATACACAAAGGGCACACGACGCTAAATGAGGGCTATCAGATCGCAAATAAGCTATCTATGCTGCTTAGTTCGCGTTTGGTTAAAGAGTGGAGAGTATTTCCGACGATGGAGCTACCGAAAGAATTTAACATCTTGACGTTACCGTATAAGGTCTATCAAAAAGAGCGCGGCGCAAGCTGGTCAAAACATATGTAAGGAGTAAAAATGGAGTATAACGAGCTAAGAGACATCATGCTTGATAACAACGAGGATAAAAAGAACAAAAACGTCAAGAGGATCCTCATCCTCGTCGCCGTTTTCGTCATTATCTTTTTAGCTGTTCTCATCGTGATGAAATTTTTAAATTCGCCGGAGACTAATGATCAAGTCGCGCAAACGGACTCTAGGCTGGTTTTGCCGCCTGAGCCAGACAATACGCGAAGCATCCCGCAGCAAGTGAGCGTACCTGCCACTCCGCCTAGCGAGCCTGCGCCGCAAGTAGCGCAAACTAACGTCCCTCCAGTCGCTCCGCCTCCTCCGTCCGAGCCTCAGGCGCAGCAGCCAAATCCTACTTTTGAGCAGGTGCCTATCGTGCCTGAAAACAAAGGTCAAGATAGCTTTGAGGATATGGTAAAAGCGCTCAAGGAAAAAGAGGATAAAAGACAGCAAGATGCAGGTGCGCCAGCTCCTACTCCGACCGAGCCTTCTACTATACAGGGCGCTTTAAAACAAAATGACGCTCCAGGTGCTCAACCAAGCGAGCCAAAAGCCGAGCCTAAGCAGCACGTAAACGTAGTAAAACAAAAAGAGCCTAAACAAGAAAAAGCTGCAAAACAGCCTAAAAACGATGCAGCTAAAGAAAAACAGGCAAAACAAAAGCCGGCAAAACAAGCTCCTGTAGCTAGCGGCGGGGATGCCCACAGCGGTAGTTACGTGCAAGTTTTCGCCGTTAAGCACTTTAATGAAAAAGCGCCGGAGTTTGGCAAACTAAAGGCCGCAGGATACGCCTATAAGCTATATAGGACGAACGTAAACGGCAATGAAATCATCAAGGTTCTAGTCGGCCCTTACAGCGGCGAGCAGCTAAAAAGCGAGCTTGCTAAAATCAAGCAAAGCGCGGCTCCAAACGCCTTTATCGTAAATATAAAATGATGGTTTTTGCCGTTTTTGGCAACCCTATATCCCACTCCGTTTCGCCGAGGCTACACAATCTAGCCCTCGGCGAGCTGGGTCTATCTCGCGAAGCTCTCTATACTCGCTACGAGCTAGCAGACGGCTCGCAACTCATCTCTAAATTTAAAGAACTAAAACTAAGCGGCGCGAACGTAACCGTACCTCACAAAGAAGCCGCGCTAGCGCAGTGCGATATCGAAGACGAAACGGCTGCCAAAATCGGCTCCGTAAATACCCTTGTAGCTCGCGGCGATAAAATTTACGGCTACAATACCGATGCGCCCGGATTTTTACGAACGATAGAGAGTTTTGGACATATAAATTCGGCTCTCATTTTGGGCGCTGGCGGAACGGCTAGAGCAGTAGCCTACGCCTTAAAAAGCCGCGGTGTGCGAGTTTGCGTGCTAAATAGAAGCGAGGAGAGGCTGGCAAATTTTGCTGAAATTGAAAAATTTAGCTGGGCAAATTTTGGCAAATTTAATGGCGGCAAATTTGACCTCGTCGTAAATACGACCTCGGCGGGGTTAAAAGATAAAAATTTGCCCGCGCCGATCGAGATTTTGCGTCCGATTTTTAGTGAAGCCAAATTTGCCTTTGACGTGATTTACGGCAAAAAAACGCCTTTTTTAAATTTAGCCGCCGCTAGCGGGCTCGCGCATAAAGACGGCTCTAAGATGCTGCTTTTTCAGGCGGTTTTAGCGTTAAATTTATTTTTCAAGGGCTCGCTTGACGAGGCTAAAATCGAAGCCTCGATGCGAAAAGCCCTCTATTTATCGGCTTCTTCTAGATAATAATCTATCTGAGCTTTTCTTAAAATTCTGATCAAGTCCGAGCTGCCCGCTACTCCCGTCGGATAGCCAGCGGTCATGATGTAGCTTTTGTCGTCTTTTATGTAGCCTTTTTCGACTGCGGCTTTGATCGATTTGGCCATGAGCGTGTGCAGTCTTTCTTCTTTTTCTATTACAAACGCGGCCGTTATGCCCCAGCAAAGAGTCAGCCTATACGCGGCCTGCTCGTTGTGCGTTATGGCGATGATATCTATATCCGTGCGGTATCTGGCTAGTTTCGCCGCCGAGCCGCCCGATGAGGTTAGCGCGATGATGCCGTCTACTTTTAGCGCCGAGGCGAGTCTGGCGGTACTAGATGCCATCATATCCGTATCGTCGTAGCGGTCAAAATCAAATTTGTTAAAAGGATAAATTTGCTGCGTTTGGATTATGGTGTTGCTCATCGCTTCTACGACGGCGACGGGGTTTATGCCGACCGCGCTTTCTTCGCTTAGCATGACTACGTCGGTGCCGTCTAGTACGGCGTTTGCCACGTCGCTGATCTCGGCTCTAGTAGCTGTTTCGTGCTCGGCCATACTTAGCATCATCTGTGTAGCCGTGATGACTGGCTTAACTGCTTCGTTTGCTTTTTTGATAATGAGCTTTTGGATCGTCGGCACCTTGTAGTAGGGCACCTCGATACCCAGATCGCCGCGCGCTACCATCACGCCGTCGCTAACCTCGATGATCTCGTCGATATTTTCCACGGCGTCAAATTTTTCTATTTTGGCGTAAATTTGAGCTTTGGAGCCAAAGCCCTTTAGGATTTCTCTAGCTTTTCTTATGTCGTTTGCGTTTTGTACGAAAGAGATCGCGACGAAATGCACGCCGTTTTTTGCGCCAAATTCTAAATCTTTTAAATCCTTAGGCGTGATAACCTCTATATTTAGCTTGGTGTTTGGGAAATTTACGCCTTTGTTCGAGCGGAGTATCCCGTCGTTTTCCACTACGGCTTCTACTTTTTGGGCGCTTGCTTGCGTGATTTTAGCGCGGATTTGTCCGTCGCATAGGTAGATGTATTCGCCCGTTTTTAGCGCGGCTAAAATTTGAGGCTGATTTATGCAAAGCTTATAGTGATTTTCGTCTATTTGCTCGCCGATTATTTCATCTTTTACGAAGATTAGCGTATCGCCGACTTTTAGTTTAAATTCGCTTCTGTCTAGCTTGCCGACTCTTATTTTTGGGCCGCAGATATCCTGAAATATACCTATCTTTCGCCCGAGTTTCGCCTCTACTTGCCTGATTTTATCGATATTTGATTTATGGTATTCGTGCGTGCCGTGGCTGAAATTTAGCCTAAAAGCATTGACTCCGGCTAAAACTAATTGCTCCATAACCTCTATGGATTCGCTGGCCGGTCCGACCGTGGCTAGGATTTTGGTTTTTTTATTCATGGATGCCCCTTTTTTGCGCAATTTTACCAAATTTTTAAAAAAAATAAGTATAATCGGCCAATTTATTTTAAGGAGCAAAAATGAAAAAGTTTTTAGCGGTTTTGGCTGCTTTCGGTTTAGCGCTAAGCGCGAACGCAGCGGACAAAACCTATAAGCTAAAGCTAGCTAGCACCTGGGAGAGCACGACTCCGGTTTTGGGCGACGCGGCGAAAGAATTTAAGCGCGTGGTCGAGACGCTAAGCGATGGCAGGCTAGAGGTGAGGATAGATTATCCATCTAAGCACAAGGCGCCGTTTGGTATCCTAGACTTTGTTAAGGGCGGTCAGTACGATATCGGCTATACTGCATCCTACTACTACAAGGGTAAGGACGCAAACACTATGTTTTTCACTGCCGTACCTTTTGGTATGACTGCTAGCGAGCTACGCGCATGGTATGAGTTTGGCGGCGGCAAGCAGCTAGAGGAAAAAGTTTACGATAAATACAACATAAAAGTCTTTAACGCCGGCGACACAGGCACGCAAATGGGCGGTTGGTTTAAAAAAGAGATCAAAAGCGTAGAGGATTTAAAAGGCTTAAAAATCAGGATCCCTGGCTTTGGCGGCGAGGTTATGGCGCGCGTGGGAGCTACGATAAACACAATCCCGACCGGCGAGCTATATATGGCGCTAGAGATGGGCACGATCGACTCGGTCGAGTGGGTTAGCCCTGCGTTTGATATGGGTCTTGGCTTTCACAAGATCGCCAAATACTACTACACGGGCTGGCAAGAGCCGAGCGGCCAAACTCAGTTTTTCGTAAACAAAAAGACCTACGAGAAGCTACCTGCCGACCTTCAGGCTGTGATCGAGGCTGCGGCTAACGAGGTAGCTAGCATGCTAAATACGCGCTCGTTCTTTGATAACGCAGAATACTGGGCGAAGATGAAAGCGGAGTATCCTGATATCGAGGTTCGCTCGTTCCCGCAAGACGTTATGGACGCGCTTAGAAAAGCAAGCGATGAGATTCTAGACGAAGAGGCTGCGAAAGATCCGCTGTTTAAGGAGATATTGGACTCTCAAAGAGCGTTTTTGGCTAAGGCTCGCGAGTGGACGAAAATTTCCGAGTTCTCGTATATCCAAAAAACTACGAAATAACTTCTAGCCGTTCGTTTCGGGCGGCTTAAATTTACGGCCTTCGGGTCGTAAATTTCTCTTTTTAAATTTTTCTTTTTATTCTTTATCGTGCTTGTAAAATTTTATTTTCGGACTACGTACTAAATTTGAGTCGTTGTAAATTTGATTAGCTTTGGCAGCGGATTAAATTTGAGGAGGAGCCTGTGTGAAATGCGATGGAAATTTGGCCGACCAATCTTAAATTTGGAGTCGGGCGAATTTAAAAATATGGCGTTAAATTGATAAAAATTTCGCGCGCCAGAGTTAAATTTACAGCTCAGTCCTGCTATCAAGCGCTTTCATGAGCGATAGAAGGTCGATATTTTCGAGATTTACGCCTGTTGGTACGCCTTGGGCTATCTTGCTAAATTTAACGCCCAAATCGCTTAGCTTATCCTCGATAAAAACCATCACCGCGTCGCTGCTAAGCCCCGGCGTTAGCGCGAAAATAATCTCGGTTACGCCGTTTTGGCGGATGACCTCGCGCAGTTTCTCGGTTTGCTCGGGAGTTATCTCCTCAAGCACAAAGTAGCGTCCGCGGTAGATCGCGCTTTGTTCGAAAACTAGGATATCCTTTGGGCTTTCTACGACCGCTAGTAGCTCCTTGTCGCGCGTTTCGTCGCTGCAAATGTCGCAAATCTCATCCTCGCTAAGCCCGCCGCAAATTTGACATTTGCCCGTAAATCTCACGGCATCCTCGATGCTTTGCGCGAGTTTTAGTCCGCCGAAGCTATCCTTTAGGCAGACGTGATAGGCGTAGCGCTGGGCGGACTTTTTGCCCACGCCCGGTAGCCGCTCAAAGGCCGCCACGAGCTCGTTAAATTTCTCAAGCCCTTTTTTCAACGCTTTCCTTTGGATTGGTGCAAATTTTAAATGAGTGGAAGCCGTCCTCGTATGAGTATTTTAGGCTAAATTTGTGCATACGGCAGATGTGGTCGATGATGTAGAGGCCTAGCCCCATGCCGCTGCTTTTGCTGCCCTTTTCGCGGATGAAGGCCTGCATGTAGTACTCGATAGGATTTTGTAGCGGTTGGCCTAGATTTCTCACGACGATACCGTCCGCGTCGCAGATGACCTGCGCCTTTTTGTCGTCGGCGTATTTTAGGGCGTTATCTATGAGATTTTTGATCGCGAGCGAAAAGAGCCCGAAATCCACGCGTAGCAATATATCTCGGCGGATAGCTACGTCTACTTTTTCTTCAAATTTATCTAGCATTAGCAT
>NZ_CALIII010000240.1 GCF_938018145.1 uncultured Campylobacter sp. | reverse complement strand
GACGCCGGGGCAAGTCACGGGTGCCATCTGGGCGGAAAATATCGCGATACGCGAGGCGCTTGCCGGTAAGGCGGTCAAAATCGGAGCTCTAAGAAAGGCGGCAAAATGAAAAATCCTAAAATCGGCTTTATCGGCGGCGGAAATATGGGCGGCGCGATGATCGAAAATTTGGCGCAAAGGCTGGGCGGCGAGAGTGTGTTCGTCTATGCTAGGAGCAAAACGGCGGCTCTGCGCGAAAAGTGCGGCGTAAACGCCTGCGAGAGCGAGGCCGCGGTCGCGTCGGCGGCCGATATCACGGTGCTAGCGACCAAGCCCGCGGCGTATGTGGATATATTAAATTTGATAAAAGACGCGGCTCGGGGCAAGGTTATAGTCACGCTTGCGCCGAGCTTTAGCCTAGAGCAAAGCGCGCAAATTTTGGGCACGCAGGCCAAGGTCGCGCGCGCGATGCCAAACACTCCCGCGGCTATCGCAGAGGGCGTAAGCGCGCTGTGTTTTAACGAAAATTTAAGCGCGGACGAGCGGGCGGCGGTGCGAGAGATTTTTGAAAATTTCGGCGCCGTTTATGAGCTGGAGGAGGCTAAATTTGCCGCATTTACCGGCATCGCGGGTAGCCTGCCGGCCTATGTTTTTATGTTTATCGAAGCAGCGGCCGATGCAGGAGTGCTCGAGGGGCTGCCTAGAGCGCTGGCGTACGAAGCGGTCGCAGCTAGCGTCGCGGGCTCTGCACGGCTCATGCTAAAAAGCGGCAAACACCCAGCAGTCCTAAAAGACGAAATTTGCTCGCCCGGCGGCACGACGATAGAAGCGGTCAAAGCGCTGGAAAACGGCGGGTTTCGCGCGGCGGTGTTGGATGCAGTGGGCGCGTGCGTCAAAAAGGCGCGCGGGTAGTTTTGGCGGTTTTATCTTTTGCGTTTCCAGAAAGCGTAAATTCACCGATCGCTTACGCTATGCCCGCGGTAAATTTGCCTGGGCTTTAATCGTCAAATTTGAGCGTTTGAAGTTTTGATCCCGCCGATCTTTGCGGCGCTTTATAGAGTCCAAAAGGCTTGGTTAAATTTGCGAATTTTCTCGCGACGGCAGATTTTTGTATTTTTGGGAGTAAATTTGACTGTGCGGTCCCGAGGCAAAGCAGGTTCGCTCCGCCTCGGGGCGCGTATTTAGTGCGGTTTAAAATGGCTTATACACCATCATCCATATGATGATAACCATCGCGATGGTCGGCACTTCGTTGTAAGCGCGAAAGAACATACCGCTCTTGTTACAGCGTTTCTCGCGCAGCTGCACCATATAGCGGCCAAGATCCAGATGAAACGCCGCAAGGATGACGACGACGGTGAGCTTGACGTGCACGTAGCCGCTACGCAAAAGCTCAGGCATCGCGACGATGATCAAAATGCCCGTCAAAAACGTGCCGATCAGCGCGACCCAGCCGATGTAGTGGTACATCTTGTACTCCTGCACCTCGACGACGCGCACGAAGTCCGGCTTGTCCATATTCTCCGCGTGGTAGACGTAGAGGCGCGGCTGATAGAACAAAAACGCCATCCACGAGATGAAACACAAGTAGTGGAAATACTTGATGAGGTTGTAATACTCTGCCATTTTTTCTCCTTTTAAAATTTTTGTTTTTTACGGCTTGTCTTTTGAGTGCTTTTTGCGGATTTCGTTAAAATTTGACGAAGATAAGGCATATAGC
>NZ_CALIII010000239.1 GCF_938018145.1 uncultured Campylobacter sp. | reverse complement strand
CAAGGCTTGCTCGATAAATTTTTCAGATAAATTTGCCAAATTTAGGCGTTTTTACGCTTGCGAAATAGCAACCGAATTTGCAATGATACGTAAAATATACAAGCTGCAACAAAAACTACAAACATAAAATCAATACACATCTGCCAAAACAGCTCGCCGGGAGCTTTCAACACCCATTCGTATCCAGGTGAATTTCTCGGCTTACGATATCCGATATGATAACCCGTAAAATCCCTATTTATCAAAAAACCAGCCCACAAAATGCCGCAAAATGAAAGAAAAAATCCCACTACCGGATTTTCTTTTCTTGCTTGTTTCATCACGCGAGCTTTATTTTCTTTACTGCCGCACAGCAAGCAAGCCGCGACGAAACCGACAAGCGTGACGACCTTGATAATCCCCATATAAGCGATATAAAACGCAGCCTTTTGCGTAAAATCGGTGTGAGTAAAGGCTCGCTCTACTGCGGGATAAATTTTAAGCATAGCTTCCACAAAATCTCGCGCCAAAGAGGAGCGCGCCAGAATGTCAAAAGGCAATACGAAGATACCTAACGCGCAAATAAAATAAAAAGCGCAAAGTCCGAGCAAAACGAGTCCGAGCGTCTTGTTTTTGCCGTTTTGGTTTGCTTCTGTTTGCATTTTAATTTTCTTTAAATTTTGCCGAGCGGTTTTTGAAGTAAAATTTAAGACGTAAAGCTGGGCGAAATTTCATACGAAGCCTTAAATTTGAGGGTAAATTTAAGCCCGCGTTAAATTTAGCGGGCTTGAGGATTTATTTAATCAAAGCCTTGAAAGTATCAACCGCGTCAAGCTTTTCCCACGGATATTTGGCATTTCCGACTTGACCTTTGGCTGCTACTTTAGCGTATAAAAACGTATCCTTGCCTGGTTTATCCAGGCCGAATTTATTCGTGATCCAGCGCGGAGTGAGGGCGAAGTTTTCGCTAACGAAATTTGACAGCATATCGTCGTTTACGCCAGCGATCTGCGTACCCATCGTATCGACGCTCACAGAGGTAGGCTTTGCCATACCGATAGCGTAGCTTAGCTGGACGATGCATTTTTTAGCAAGGCCGGCCGCGACGATGTTTTTAGCTATCCAGCGCGCCGCGTAAAGACCGCTGCGATCGACTTTCGTGTAGTCCTTGCTGCTTTGCGCGCCGCCGCCTATCGGGCTATATCCGCCAAAGCTATCTACGATGAGCTTGCGACCCGTTAGCCCGCTGTCGTGAAGCGAGCTGTGATTTACATAGCGGCCGGTCGGGTTGATATAGATGAGCGTTTTACTTTTATCGTAAAGGCCTTTTGGTAAGCCCGCGTCGTCGATGAGAGTTTGCACTAGGGCGCGCAGCTCCTCTATCTTCATCGTCTCGACGCAAGGGGCCGAAACCACGATAGTGTGGATGCTTTGAGGTTTGCAGTTTTCAAAGTTATCCTTCGTGCCGTAGTCTACGGTAACCTGAGTTTTGATATCGACGCCCAGTTTATCGGGATTAGCTTTGGCAAATTTATAAACCTTATCGCAAAGCATCCTAGCGTAGGTTATGGCTGCTGGCATATATTCGTTCGCTTCGCAGCTAGCAAAGCCAAACATTATGCCTTGATCGCCTGCGCCTATCTCGCCGCCTTCTTGATCGACGCCTTGGTTTATATCCGAGCTTTGCTGATTTATGCAGACTTTTATCTCGACGTCGTCTGGGTGCAGGCACTGCTCTTTCGTGAATTTAGACTTACCGTCGTAGCCGATTTTTGCCAATGCGTTTTTAACGATCGCCTCGTAGTCTTTAAAACTTAGCTTAACCTTAGAGTTTATCTCGCCGCCTATTATAATGTTTTTACCCGCGACGAAAACTTCGCTAGCGACGCGGCCGTTTGGATCTTGCATTAAGATCGTATCTACGATACTGTCGGCGATGATGTCGGCGCATTTATCCGGGTGACCCGGGCTCACAACCTCTGAAGTAAATAAATACATGCTTTTCCTTTATGAAAATTAATCTCGCAATTGTAACATTTCATAATAAAATTCAAATTAATCTCGCTCAAAGCTTGTAAATTCCGCGTAAATTCGGCTATAATCCTAAACTAATATTAAATTTTAAGGCAAGGACACTAGAATGTTTAGCAAACTGGCAAAAAGGTTCGCCGACGGAAATTTGATCGTTCAAATTTTAATCGGCATAGCTCTAGGCGCCGTTATCGGCTTTTGGACGCACTATCAGGCGGCTCCTTATAACGAGCTAATCGCAAAAGGCGTGAGCGACGCAGCGCAATTAGCCGCAGCAAAAAAAGACCTAACCGACGTAGCAAATTCGGTCGCAAACTCTATCGCGGTCTTGGGAAATCTATTTGTCGGTGCGCTTAAAGCTATCGCGCCTATCCTGGTTTTTGTACTAGTTGCGACATCTATCATCGTAAAAGAATTCGGCCACGCAAAAGGCATGCAAAAGGTAGTTACGCTTTACCTAGTCGGCACGTTTTTGGCTGCCGTAGTTGCGGTCGTAGCAAGCTTTCTTTTCCCGATGGAGCTTGTGCTAAAAGGCGTCGAGAGCGCAAATATGAGCGCTCCACAGGGCATCGTCGACGTCTTAAAAGACCTCATCTTTAAGATGGTTCAAAACCCTATCACCGCGCTTTCTAGCGGCAACTACATCGGCATCATCACTTGGGCCGTAGGCGGCGGTATCGCGATGAGATTTTGCACGCAAGAAACCAAAAAAGTATTTCAAGACGTTAGCGACGGCGTGACTAAAATCGTTAGATTTATCATCCGCCTTGCGCCGTTTGGTATCTTTGGTCTAGTCACCATCAGCATCCACGAAACAGGCTTTGAGGCGCTTGCGGGCTACCTAAAACTAATCCTCGTTCTAGTAGGCGCGATGGCTTTCGTTTCCTTCGTCGTTTACCCTGCGATGGTGTTTGTAGTTACCAAGAAAAACCCTTATCCGCTAGTGATGACTTGCGTGAGAGAGAGTGCGGTTACGGCGTTTTTCACTCGTTCGTCGGCGGCAAATATCCCCGTAAATATGGCGCTTTGCAAAAAACTAGGTCTAAAAGAGGAGCTCTACTCGATCTCGATCCCTCTAGGAGCTACAATAAACATGGGCGGAGCGGCCGTAACCATCGGCATCTTGGCGCTTGCAGCGGTAAACTCTATCCCATCTATCACCGTTGATTTTGGCGACGCGTTACTGCTTTGCTTTATCTCGGCTCTTGGCGCTTGCGGAGCTTCTGGCGTCGCGGGCGGTTCGCTACTACTAGTGCCGCTTGCTTGCGCGCTATTTGGTATCGGTAACGACATCGCGATGCAGGTTGTTGGCGTAGGATTTATCATCGGCGTGATCCAAGACTCGGTAGAAACGGCCGTAAACAGCGCCTCTGACGTACTTTTCACCGCCGTAGCTTCAGAGACTATAGAGTAAATTTAAGGCCGCAAAATGAACGTTTGGGACTTGACCCCGCTTTTTAAAAACGAAAAAGAGCTCGAAATTTCGGCTCTTTCACTACAAAGCGAGTGCGAAAAATTTGAAGCAAAATACTCGGATAAGTTCTTAAATTTAAGCGACGAGGAGTTTTTTGCCGCGCTTAACGAATATGAAAATTTACTAGAAAACATCGCTCGCGTGCAAATTTACGTGAGCCTAGTTTTCTCAAAAGACACCTCAAAGGGCGCGTTTTACGCCAAATTTGACGAGCTAAGCTCAAAGGCGCAAAATCATCTGCTCTTTTTCGAGCTTAAATTTAACGAATTTGACGAAGCCAGGCAAAACAAAATCATCGCCAAAAGCGCGAAACTTGGCTACTATCTAGCCAATATCGCAAAAGAAAAAGCCCACCAGCTAAGCCTAAAAGAGGAGCAAATTTTACTCCGCACGGCAAACACGGGCGCGGAAGGCTTCTCGCGGCTTTTTGACGAGACGCTAAGCGCGCTTAAGTTTAAATTTAAGGGCAAAATGCTGGGCGAAGAGGAAATTTTATCCAAGCTTCACAGCCCAGACCGATCCGAGCGAAAAGCAGCCGCAAAGAGCCTATCAGACGGTCTAGCGCCGCAGCAGCATCTGCTTAGCTACATCTATAATATGATAAAAACCAGCCTAAAAACTGGCTGCGAGCTGCGGAAATTCGACCTACCCGAAAGCCCGCGGCATTTTTCAAACCAAACGACCAAAGCCAGCGTGGACGCGCTGATAAAGGCCGCCGAGACGAGCTTTGATCTACCGATTAAATTTTACGACAAAAAGCGCAAAATTTTAGGCTTTAAAAAGCTCTACGACTACGATAGATACGCGCCGCTTGAGCAGAGTAAGAGCGTTTATAAATTTGAAGAGTGCAAAAAAATCGTACTTGAGACTTTTTCTAAATTTAGCCCGAAATTCGGCGAGATAGCCGCTCGCGCGTTTAAAGAGGGCTGGATCGACGTTTATCCGGCCGAAAATAAACGAGGCGGCGCCTTTTCGCAATCAGGCGTCGCAAAAGCCCATCCTTACGTGCTTTTAAACCACACCGACGAGAGGCGGGATCTTTTTACGCTAGCGCACGAGCTAGGTCACGCCGCGCATCAATATCTAGCCTATGAAAGCGTCGGATTTCTAAACGCCGATACGCCGCTAACTACGGCGGAGACGGCATCGGTGTTTTGCGAGATGCTGGTTTTCGATCACGTCAAAAGTACGCTAAAAGGCAAAGAAAAAACCGCCCTACTCGCGGGCAAGATCGAGGATATCTTCGCCACGCTTTATCGCCAGATAAACTTCACGACCTTTGAGCGCCGAGTTCACGCGCACGAGGGCGAGATCAGCGCCGAGGAGCTAAATAAAATTTGGCTCGAAGAGAGCGCGAAAATGTTCGGTCAAAGCGTCGCGCTAAACGACTACTATAAAATTTGGTGGAGCTACATCCCGCACTTTATCCACACGCCGTTTTACTGCTACGCCTACTCCTACGCGCAGCTTTTGGTGCTGGCGATTTTCGGGCTTTATAAAAGCGGCAAATGCGAAAATTTCGTGCAAATTTACACCGAGTTTTTAAGCGCGGGCGGCTCGCGCTCGCCAAAAGAGCTGGTCGGGATGTTTGGTTTTGATATCGAGGACGCGGCGTTTTGGCAAATCGGCATAAACGAGGTTAGAAAGCTAGTGGAGGAGTTTTGCCAGGAAGCGTAGCGGGCGCAAATTTGACGCGTTTTGGGGAGTAAATTTAAAAGCGCGGATAAATTTGGCGAGCCTAACCGAGTCAAAGGCGACAAATTTGACGCTAAATTTTGCGTTTATTTGAAGCCAAATTCGGCGTGGCGACGGGTGACAAATTTGAGAAAAGGCACAAAAGGAGGTAAAATGCTTGATGAGATTTTAGACGACGAGAGATTTGCGGCTATGATGAAGGAGCACGTTTTTGAGTGCGTGGAGTATCTGCTAAAAAACGACCGCTCCTTTTCGGCGATGGCCAACCTTGATCTGGTTAAATTTAACCCCGAGCTGCCGGAGTATATTATGAGCACTTTTACGGCGCCCGTTATCGTCTTTACGCTTGCCGGCTACACTTTTAGCAGTGCCAAGCTAACTCCGGAGGAGCTGAGCTTCGAGGCGGGTTTTGGTAAGGAAAATTTCGCCAGCATCGTTAGCTTTCCGCTTGGAGCTATCGTGCAAATTTTGGTGGAAAACAGCCCGATTTTGGTAAATTTTTCCATTTACAAATCCCAAAAAAATCAGCTCGAAAAGTCGATGTCGGCACTAATGTCAAACCCGAATAATAAAGATTTATTTAAAAAGTGAGCAAACTTTTCCCCGTCGTTTTGCTCGCACTATTTTTTATCAGTTTATTTTAATACGCTTTTCCTTGATTTGAGCCGTGCGATATTAGTTTTGCAGGAGCAGACGGCTTTATAGCGCTTACTGCGCTTTGCGTTTGATTTTTGTCAGATACAGGCTTTATCTTAAATTTACTAAATTTGCTTAAGCAAAATATTATCCTATTTGTACCAGTTTTACCAACAACAATCCTTTTATTCCTTAATATAAAAAATTGATTTATAATTTTTAAGATAAACAACTAATTTTTAATCAAACTATAAACAAATATTTATTATCATTTCGCATTTAAGAGCAAATGAATATCAAAACTATCGTTAATAAGGACAAGAATGAATCATCTTAAATTTTCTCTTGCCGCTTTGCTTCTTTTGTCAAATTTAAATGCAAAAGAAGCCGAAGTCGAGCTAAAAGAAGTAACGGTTAGCGGCGAAGCAGGCGCTGAGAATGATCCGATGCAAAAAAAAGTCGGCCAAAGCGTAAAAAGCTCCAAAGAACTAACCAAAACGCAGGTTTCTGATAACAAAGACCTCGTGCGATACGAAACGGGCGTAACGACCGTAGAGGCTGGGCGTTTCGGTCAGAGCGGCTACGCGATAAGAGGCGTGGAGGAAAACCGCGTGGCTATCACCGTAGACGGGCTCCATCAGGCTCAAACGCTAAGCTCGCAGGGTTTTAAAGAGCTATTTGAAGGATACGGAAACTTTAACAACACCCGCAACGGCGTGGAATTTGAAACGCTAAAACAAGCCACTATTTCAAAAGGCGCAGACTCCGTTCGTACGGGCTCTGGCTCTCTGGGCGGCTCCGTGATGTTTGAAACCAAAGACGCAAGGGATCTTTTGCTAGATAAGGACTATTTTTACGGCTATAAGGGCGGCTACAATACCGCCGATAATCAAACCATGCACTCGCACACCCTAGCCGGTAGGTTTAAGTGGTTTGATATCCTAGCCGTACAAACTAAGCGCAGACACCACGAGACGGAAAACTACGGTTACAAGGGTTATGACGATAGCGTGCTAGGTAGAACCAGAGAAAAGGCCGACCCGTACTATATCAAAAAAACGAGCAGCCTCATCAAGCTAGGTTTCCAGCCTCACGAGGAGCATAGATTTACCTTTATGTCAGATACCTACAAAAACCGATCTCAAGGCAAAGACCTATCATACACGCTTACGCTTTCTAGCAACAGGGACGAGATCATAGATACCGGTCTAAGATACAACGACGATATGATGGATAGGAAAAATCGCGCTTTTGCCTATGAAAATTTTAGCGAAACTCCGTTGTGGGATACGATGAAATTTACATACTCCAACCAAAAAATCAAATCCCGCGCCAGAACCGAGGAACACTGCCAAGCAGGAGAAAACTGCGCTGAAATTTCAAATCCTATCGGACTTCAGGTTAAAAACAACAAGGTTGTCGATAAGTACGGCGGCGAAGTAACTTTACAAAGAACCCAAGAAGTAGATCCGCAGTACGGTGGGCTAATGTGGGTAAACAGACTCGTAGATAGCCAAGGAAACGTCCATGATCAGAATAAATTTAGCATCAATCAAAACGTAAGCAACACTTGGCTTGACTGCTCGGTATTTGACTGCTCTCAGCCAAATATCGACGTGCTAAAATACGACTACGCCACCGACCAG
Organism: uncultured Campylobacter sp.; assembly: GCF_938018145.1. Classification (GTDB taxonomy): domain Bacteria; phylum Campylobacterota; class Campylobacteria; order Campylobacterales; family Campylobacteraceae; genus Campylobacter_A. Next base: position 4,147 of record NZ_CALIII010000239.1, on the reverse strand, counting down.
TACGTCAAATCAACCGTTCCACTAGATAAAAGCTATACCGACGCAAGCACGGGCAAGACCTTTAAACAAAGCTCGCAGAGCGGATACCTAATCACTCCATACGGCAAGGGCTACTTAAGCCGCGACTGGAAAGAGCGCGATCTGGACACGAACACCAAACAGTTTAACCTAGACTTTAACAAATACGCCAAAACGGGCGACGTAGAGCACGATATCGCATACGGACTAAGCTTTGCTAAAACCGAAAAATCCATGACAAATAAGCAAGGCTACGACACTACAAATAACCAGTGGTGGGCGCCTAAGACTCTAGGTACGGATTTTACCGGCACGCCGTATACGTGCGAAAACGCGCCGCTAACGCTACTTTACGCGCTTTGCCCTAGAACCGAGCCTCTCACGTCTTTTCTCATCCCGGTTAAAACAAAAGAAGGCGCGCTATACCTCAACGACGATATGCGCGTAAACGACTGGTTGGGGATAAATTTAGGCTACCGCTACGACAAGATAAAATATAAACCAAACTACGTCCCGGGCTCTACGCCTAAAATCCCGGACGATATGGTGCTAGGTCTTTTCGTGCCGTATAATCCTAGCCCAGAGCCAAAATGGTGGGACTATGCAGATAGAGACGAGTGGAAAATAGCCCACGACGCATGGAAACAAGAAGTGCCTAATAACGCGCTAGCAAATATAAAATACATCGCTCAAAATAAAAAATTTACCAACAGCTCCTATGCTATCGGAGCCGACATCGATCCGCTAGACTACTTTAGAGTACAGCTAAAATACTCCAAAGGCTTTAGAGCGCCGACCACGGACGAACTATATTTGGCGTTTAAGCATCCTGATTTTACCATCCAACCAAATCCGGATCTAAAACCTGAAATAGCTAAGACAAAAGAGCTTGCGTTGACGCTACACGAGGATAAAAGCTTTATAACCACTAGCTTTTTTGAGACCAAATACGATAACTTTATCGACCTAATATCTCTAGGCACCAAAAGCTACGCCACGGGCGGCGGCGGCAACACCATACCTTTTGCGCTATACGGCAACGTAAACCGCAGCAAAGCAACCGTACGCGGCTTTGAGATAAACTCTATGCTGCATTTTGGTCAAATTTCAGACTCGCTAGAGGGCTTTCACGCTAGCTACAAACTAACGCTGCAAAAAGGCAGAGTACAAACCGATAACGACGGTAAAGTGCCGATGAATGCCATACAGCCGACTACTGCGATCTACGGTCTAGGCTACGCGAGCCCGGCGGATAAATTCGGCGCCGACATCTATGTAACTAACGTCGCATCTAAAAAAGCAAAAGACACCTATAATATGTTCTGGCGTCTAGACACCGACCCGTACGGCAACCCGTACAATACAAACAGCCACTCTAAATGGCGAAGCAACGCCTACACCCTAGTGGACGTCGTAACTTACGTGCGCCCGATTAAAAATTTGACGTTTAGACTGGGCGTTTACAACCTAACCAACGAAAAATACATCACTTGGGACGCTGCGCGCTCTATCAGGCCTTTTGGTACTATGAACATGATCGATAGAACCACGGGACTAGGTATCAACCGCTTCTACTCGGCCGGTAGAAATTTCAGGCTAAACTGGGAATTTACGTTTTAAGCCGCATTCTTATTCGGACGGGCTCTCGCCCGTCTCCTTGCTTTTACTCTTAACTTATTTTTCGCTTTTAAAAAATGATAAATTTACAGTCAAATTTGACGGCCTAGTTTTTAAAATTTGAAATTATAAAAATCGCCAAACCGAGATTGCTCCCGATTTGGCTTTACGCGAGAGTATTTTAAATTTATGCGGCGCAAAGACCGATTTTGGTCAAATTTAGCGTCCGCGCTAAAGCGAATTAAAAATTAAAACTCGTCTTGATCTTTAGAAATTTATGTAGCGCTTCCTCGTTTTCTTTTAACGCGGCGGCATAAACCGAGCGAGTGAGCTTAAATTTAGAGATGTTTATCTCAAACAGCCTGCCGTTTTTTAGCTCGTTTTCGATCAAAAATCTCGGTAAAAACGCCACGTACGTATCGGCATGGTTTGACGCCAACGCGCGGCAGACCATTATCGAACCGTCTAGCGAATACGCCACGTCAAGCGCATGCGCGTCCACGCCGTGCTTATGCAAGATATCATCCAGATAAGTTCGCGTCCTATCTTTGATAAATTTAAACTTGATAAGCTCCTCAGGCTTCACGCTTTCGGCGATTTTTTTATTTGAAACCAAAATCAGCTCGTAGTCAAATAGCTTTTTAACGAGCAAGCTGCTATCAAGCGACTGCTCCAGGATGATTGCGATGTCGCTGCGGCGGTCTTTTAGGTAGTTTATGAGCTCGTTTTGCTCCTTTATCCTGATGTCTAGCTCGCTGCCTACGCTTTGCGAGATTTTATCCAGCAGTATCGAGATGACCGCCTCGGCGATGAGCTGCGTGGTGGCGATGACTAGCGGCACTTTATCGGTTTTTATGCGTGACAGCTCGTCTTTAAAGCGAAACATAGCGCTTTCAAACTGAGTACAGAGCTTGTAAAATTTCTCGCCCTCGTGAGTTAGGACGATGCCGTTTTTCTTACGCATTATTAGCGTTGTTTGCAGCATCTCCTCGAGCTTTTTCATCTGCAAAGTAACTGCGGGCTGCGAGATACCCAGCGCTCTTGAGGCTTTTGAGAAACTTCTTTCTTTCACTATCTCCATAAAGGTATAAAATTTACTAAAATCATTGATCATATCGGACTCCTTATTATTATATCAACTTATAAAATCATATTTTTAATATTGTATTGATTTATATCTGAAAACGCTCTTAATCAGACCCGAATTTAAATCAGCGGCGATTTTTAAGCTTATTTTGTTAGAATTTAATCATTTTAATAAATAAAGCAGGAAATTTAATGCCCGATTTACTAGACGAACTAAACGAAAGCCAGCGCGAGGCGGCCTCGCATACCGACGGAGCGATGCTGATTTTAGCCGGGGCCGGCAGCGGTAAAACCAAAACCATCACTACTCGCCTAGCCTATCTCATAAGCGAGCTAGGCATCCCGCCGTCAAATACCCTAACGCTAACCTTCACCAACAAAGCCGCAAGCGAGATGCGAACCCGCGCGCTAAATATGCTAGGCGCCGCCGGTAAAAATTTCACTCCGCTGCTTTGCACTTTTCACAAATTCGGGCTTTTGTTTTTGAAATTTTACATCGACCGCTTAAAGCGCAAAAACAACTTCGTCATCATCGATACCGACGATAAAAAGCGTATCTTAAAAGGCTTTGAGGGCGATATCGCAACCTCGGTGCTAGCCAGCGAGATCTCAAATTTTAAAAACTCGCTTTTAAGCGTAGAAGAGGTGCTAAATCACGGCGGCATGTTTGCAAACGGGCATAATTTCAAAGACGGCTACCACGCAAAGCTAGCAAACATCTACAAGCTTTACGAGGAGTATCTAGCGGCAAATAACCTCGTGGATTTTGACGACCTGCTCTGCCTTAGCTATAAAATTTTAGACGAGGACGAAGCTCTAGCGCGCGAGATCTCGCAGCGATACTCCTACGTGATGGTGGACGAGTATCAAGACACCAACGACTTGCAGTACAAGCTCCTGCGCAAACTCTGCCTAACGCACGAAAATATCGCGGTCGTGGGCGACGATGATCAGAGTATCTACGGCTGGCGCGGCGCAAAAATCGAAAATATATTAAATTTTAAAGATCAGTTTAAAGACGCCAAAGTCATAAGACTAGAGCAAAACTACCGCTCGACGAGTCAAATTTTACGCGCGGCAAACGAGCTCATCGATCACAACAGAAACCGCCTGGGCAAGGAGCTAAAAAGCACAAAAGAAGGCGGCGAGGACGTGGCGCTAATGGAATCAGACGACGAAACGATGGAGAGCCTAAAGGTAGCCAAACGCATCAAAAAGCTGCTTGATAGCGGCGCGCAGGCTAGCGATATCGCGATCTTGTACCGCATAAACGCCCTCTCCCGCTCGCTCGAAGAAGGCCTAACCAAGGAAAAAATCCCGTATAAAATGGTCGGCGGAGTTAAATTCTACGAGCGCACCGAGGTCAAAGACGTCATCAGCTACCTAAGGCTGGTCGCAAACGAAAACGACGACTTCTCGCTAAAGC
>NZ_CALIII010000238.1 GCF_938018145.1 uncultured Campylobacter sp. | reverse complement strand
CACGCTATATAGCTCGCCAGGCACGTAGAGTGCGGACAAGATCCTCATATCGCAAGGCGCGTGGTAGCGGTGATAGTCGCGCGGGCTGAGATAAATATTTACGTACTCTAGCTCGGCGTCTCGCTCTCTGCGCTCCATGCTATCGCCTAGAAGCTCTGCGATACCGTACTCGTGCCCCTTGACACTGATCGCCTTTAGCTCCTTGCTAACTCCGCGCTCAAGGCATGTGCCGTCGCTAGGACTGATGAAGGCCTGCGGCGAAATGTCGAAATTTCGCGGACGCTGTAGCTCGCGGGTAAAAAGCGCCGTGAGGCTCTCGTACTCCTTTGGCTCTTTAAACTCGCTCATGTCGATTTTAAAGCCGCTTACGTATTTTTCATTGATAAATGTTTGCAAAAATCTCGGAAATTTAACCGCTGCAACAAACCCGAATATCCTAGAAATAAGTCCCCTCATGCCTCTCCTTTTAGTCTTAATAACGAAATCTCGCTAGGCGCCATCACGCGCACCGGCGGCCCCCAAAATCCAGCACCTCGGCTAACGTAAATTTGCGTATTTTTGTTCGCGCTATATAGCCCGGCGACGTATTTTTGATCGAGCTTTACCAGCAGCGAAAACGGGAAAATCTGTCCGCCGTGCGTGTGTCCGCTCACCACTAGATCCACGGGCGCGCTTTCGTCCATGTATTTTAAAAACTTAGGCTGATGAGCGAGCAAAACGGTAGGCAAATTTACGTCGCGACCGTCCAGAGCCGCGACCAGATCTGGCTCGTACGCTTTAAATCTAAAACCGATGATATCATAAACGCCGGCTAAATTTACCCCGCCCACGCGCGCGTTTTCGTTGCCTAAAATTTTAAAATTCGTCGTCTCGCGGATCACTTTTAGCGTGCCGTCGATGCCGTTATAGTACTCGTGATTGCCTGGCACGTAAAAGGTGCCGTATTTGCTCTTTAGCTCGTTAAATGGCGCGATAAACTCGGCCAAACGGTGCGGCGGCAGATCCGCGATATCGCCCACGATCGCGACCGCGTCGGCGTCAAGCTCGTTTACGCGCCTAGTTACCGCCCGCGCAAAGTCCGCTCCCAAAAAATCTCCCAGATGGATATCAGTTAAAACCGCGATCTTTAGCTCGCCCTTTAGCCCCTTTAGCTCGATATCCTGCGCTTTTACTTCTGGTAATTTTACGGCGTTAAAGATACCTCTAAAAAAGTAGCTAAACGCCAAAATAAGTATCGTAACGTCAAGATAAAGGCGCAAAAATTTACGCCTGCTCTCGCTAAACGCGCGCTTGGTTACGGGACGGACGGCGAGCGCGACGACGTTCGTAAAAAGCACGAACGAAAAGATAATAAACGTCAGCGCCAGCATCAGCGAACAGGCGATGCGAAGGCTAGGTCCCAAAAAGTTAAACCGCAGCGAAAAAGCCAGCGCGACGCCGCCCATGGCAAGCGTCAGGAAAAACAGCCCAAGCGCCCTTTTATGCGTGGCAAGCGGCCTGAGCGCGGCATCGGCAAAAAGCCCGCGATAAGAAACGTAATTCATAAAAATAATGATTAAAGACGATAGAACATAAAACATTTCGTAAATTTAGCCAAAATTATTAAATATCTAACCACTGGGCGCGGCAAATTTGAGGAAATTTAAACGTGGCGGCGGGTGATTTTGGATTTTAAGAGCGGATATTTCGGGCGCAGCGAAATGCGCAGCCGAATATTTGTTTAAGGTAAGCGGCGCGTATAAGCAACAAATTCGCTCTATGATTTAAGCAACGATGAGCGCGTTACCGGCGGCGGTTTTACGCGACGAAGGCGACGCGCACGAACGGCGATTTACTCCGTTAGATTTAACTTTCGCGTTGCTTTGGTTTTGACTGCGCTTGCTCTTTGATTTTGCAAATTTGAACATTTCGGCGATAAATTTACGGCTTTGCGGGATGTGTTTTGAGATAAAATTTATGCGACTTAACTTTATAAAATTTGTGCCGAGACGAATGTCAAATTTTATCGTCCGAGGCGAATTTAGTTTTGTAAATTTTACGCA
>NZ_CALIII010000237.1 GCF_938018145.1 uncultured Campylobacter sp. | reverse complement strand
ACGCCTTTAAAAATGCCGAACTCATATTTGACGCCACAAACGAAGCAGGGCTAAAATACGCCAACAAATATGTAAAAAGCGTCGGAAACGACGAAGTGATTATGCGTTTTTGCGTCGAGGACGGTCGCAAATTTGCGCTAAAAGCCGGCGTAAATTTGATAGAGGAGAGGGGATTTTTTACGGACGCTCGCAAGATGCTTTCTGGGCGGCTCAAATTTACCACTCGCCTCATAATGAAATTTGTAGATTTTACAAAGCGAGCTAAAATTTTGCATTTTGATCTAAAAAGTTAGCCGTCTAATTCAAAAAAATATTTTTCGTCTGCGCATAAAGTTTTTGAAATTTTGCGGTTTTGCTAAAGCGCAACCGTGAGGCACAAGCTCGTAGCACCGAATCGACCAGATCAAATTTAGAGCAGATTTTCATCTGCTCTGTTTAATTTTACTCCAAAGCCTGCGCGAGATCGGCGATGAGGTCGTCCGCGTTTTCTAGGCCGACGCTTATTCTGATTAGTTCTTTTGTTATGCCTGCCTTTATTAGCTCTTCGCTTGAGAGCTGCTGGTGCGTAGTGGAGGCCGGGTGCGTGATGAGCGATTTTGAGTCGCCGATATTTACGACGATTTTAAAGAGCTTTACCTTGCCGAGCATCTTTACGGCGCGCTCATAGCTATCGGTTTCAAAGCACATTAGCCCGCTAGCCATACCGTCTTTAAAGTATTTTTGCGCCTTTTCGTGCTCGGGATCGCTTTTTAGCGCAGGGTAGGTCACGCGCTTGACGTTTTTATGCGAGTTTAAAAACTCGGCGATCTTGCGTGCATTTTGCGAGTGCCTCTCGATACGAACGCTTAACGTCTCAAGCCCCTGTATGAGCTGCCAAGAGTTAAAAGGCGAGATCGTAGCGCCTATATCGCGCACCAAAGCCACTCTCATGCGTAGCGTATAGATGTCGAATTTATCCGCCATCTGCGCGTAAACTAGCCCGTGATAGCTCTCGTCAGGCTCGTTAAAGTGCGCGTATCTGGCGTTGCCCACTAGTTTGGCGTTTAAATTTTTACTAGCTACGACTGCGCCCGCTAGGCTTAGGCCCTGGCCGCAGATATATTTGCTAGCGCTATGCACGACGACGTCTACGCCGTGATTTAGCGGCTGGAAAATGATCGGCGTAGGCACGGTGTTATCTGCGATCGTTACGACGCCGTGCTTATCCGCGATCTCGACGATTTTTTTAAAATTCGGGATTGCGATTTGCGGATTTGATAGCGTCTCGAAAAATATCGCGCGCGTTTTGTCGTCTATCAAATTTTCAAGATCGTCCGCGCTGTCGCTGTCAAACACCCGCGCCTCGATACCAAAACGCTTAAGCGTATGCATGAAAAGAACCATCGTGCCGCCGTAAATTTTCTTTGCTACGACGATGTTGTCGCCGACTGCGGCTAAATTTGCGATCGAGTAGAAAATCGCCGCCTGACCGCTGGCCGTCACGATAGAGGCCGAGCCCTCCTCGAGCGCGGCTATACGGCTCTCTAGCACGTCCGTCGTCGGGTTGCCGAGCCTCGTGTAGATGTGGCCCGGAGCTTCTAGCTGAAATCTCGCCGCGGCCATCTCGGCGCTGCCGAAATCATAAGCCGTAGTCTGGTAAATCGGCACCGCCATGGCGCCAGGACCTGCCTTGGTGTCGTAGCCGTAGTGCGTGGCGATCGTCTCTTTTTGCATTTTTTCTCCTTGTAAAATTTGCGCGCATTATAACCGCTAAAAGTTTAAATTGGTATAATTGGGCTTTTGAAAGGAAAAAATGGCTGAACAAAACGACAAATTTAAGCGCGTAAAATACCTGCGCGGCCTGGAAAAATTCGCCAAAGCCGCGATTAGCGCGCTAAAAAGAGAGGATTTTAACGAGGACGAATTTCGCGCTAGGGTGGGCAAAAATGCTGAAATTTTACGCAAGATCGAGCCGGTTTTTTTAGATAACGCCTACTCGAAATCTCTTGAAAATTTCGTAAATTTAGTCGTAAAAGGCGGCGAGAGAGCCGAGCTAATAGCCTGCGCCAACGCGCTAGAAAAGCTAAAAAACCAAAAAACCTACAAAAAAGAAAAACACAAAAAAAATTATAAGGACGAAGAGTGAAATGCGTGATATTTGACATGGACGGCACGCTCATAGATAGCGCAAAAGCGATCTGCGAGACGGTAAACGAGGTGCGGCGCGAGCTGGGGCTCCGTGGCGATCTAGCCGCAGAGTTTATCGTAAAGGCCATAAACGAGCCGGGGCGAAATTTGGGGCTTGACTTTTACGGTATCGATAAGCCTGATATGAAACTGCGGGATAACTTTGAAGCTAAATTTAAGAAAAACTACCGCGAATACGCTACTGCATATGAGGGCGCCCGGGAGCTGCTAGCTGGGCTAAAAGAGGCGGGGCATTTCGTCGCTCTAGCTAGCAATGCGCCGCGATATACTTTGGATGAAATTTTACAAAGAAGCGGGATATTTAAATTTTTTGATCTCATCGTCGGAGCGGACGAAAACGTACCTCAAAAACCAGATCCGGCGATGCTAAATTTGATATTAAAATCAGGCGAATTCGATAAAGCGATATTTGTCGGAGATAGTAAAAAAGATGAGCTTGCCGCACGTAATGCCGATATGAAATATCTAAACGTTTGTTGGGGGTTTGGTAGCAAAAGTCCGAGCTGCGACAATGTCTTTACGGTGGCTGAAGCAGCCCTATATATCGAGAAGTTATAAAAATTTAGCGTATTATAGTGTGTATGATTTTAAATAAGATTTTACAAAAAATAATATGTATTTTAAGATTTGCGAAAGGTTTTAAAATTTATGGATTATGATATATTTTCTCAAAGTCCGAGAGAAAAATTCTTTGAAATTTTATTTAACGCGAACAAAAACTTAGTCGAAAACGAGCTTGAAAAAACCTTTGAAAAATTTATCGCAATGAGCGAATTTTGTGAAAAAAACGGCTTTGACGAAACGGCGCAAAATTCGTTTATTTCTCAAAATCAAACCCTGATAAATGAGCGTCTAAACGACATTTATATCGGGCTTAGTGGGGATATTTTAAGTCAAAATGAGTAAAATAGCCGTTATATTTTCGTTGTTTTTATCGCTGGCTTTCGGTGCGGTAAATTTCGAGGAAGAGCACCTTTTTGAGCTCAAAAAAGACGAGTGGGCGCGGGTTTTCGTGACCAAAAAAGGCACGGACGAGCGCGAGAGCTTTGATTTTCGTTGGACGCTTTTTGATAACACGAACATCATCGTGCATTCGCGCTACCGAAACTATCCTCGCCAGCTTGTTATGTCGCTAAGGCGCGGCCTTGAGACCTATAAGCAGACTTTGATACCTGACCTCAAGTATCCGCCTAGCGACCGCGTCGCGCTTTATCTCGTTTTTGAGGATTTTAAGCAAGGCGTAGCGAAATTTCGCGTGCTGATAAACGACGACGAACAGCGCGTGGACGTGGAGTTTTTGGATCCGCCAAGAAAGCAGAGCGGCGCTCAAAATAGCGCGCAAAACGCCAGATAAAAGCAAAATTTAAGTGAGCATAAATGGAAAAAATCGATCTGATAATGAAAAATTTTATCGCAGAGCTTGGTTACGAGCCTGCAAATGCGATGTTTGCTCGGATAAATTCGGGCAAAAAGCTGCGCTCTAAGCTACTTTTAAAAATAGCGGGCGAAAGCGAGCAGAGTCTTAAAATTTGCGCGATTATAGAGCTTATTCACCTAGCTAGTTTACTTCACGACGACGTGATAGATGATGCGGACACTAGGCGCGGAAGCCCTAGTATAAACGCAAGCTTCGGCACTAAAAACGCCGTGATGCTGGGCGATATCCTCTACTCGAAGGGCTTTTACGAGCTGTCGAAATTTCCGCACGAGATCGCGGGCGAGATATCGGGCGCGGTTAGCAAGCTAAGCGTGGGCGAGATGATGGACGTGGATCTCTCGGCTAAATTTAACGAAGATAAATCCGCGTACGAAACGATGATCTACTATAAAACCGCCGTTTTGATCGAGGCTACCGCCGCGGTCGGAGCGATGCTGGCAGGACTTGATGCGCGTAATTTTAAAATTTACGGCAAAAACTTAGGCCTAGCTTTTCAGATAATCGACGACATCCTAGACGTCACGCAAGACGCCGCGACGCTTGGAAAACCGAATTTTAGCGACTTTAAAGAGGGTAAAACGACGCTGCCTTACATTTATCTTTACGAAAGCTTAAGCGAAGCGGACAAAGAGAAGCTGAAAATCCTGTTTAAAAAAGATCTGAGCGAGGCCGAGCGAGGCTGGGTGAGGGCGAAGATGAACGAAACGGGCGCGATAAAAAAAAGCATAGAAGCGGCGAAAAATTTAGGCGAGCAGGCGATAAAATCGGTAGAAAAATTTAACGTAGACGGCCTAGAAAGTATCGTAAAATCAATGATAGATAGGGAATTTTAATGCATTACGCAAGCGTGAGCTTTACGCACAAAAACACCGATATATCCGTGCGCGAAAAGCTCTCTTTTTCTAACATCGAGCGCAAAAACGAAATTTTACGCCTCATTAGCTCCAGCCAAAACATCAACGAGTGCATGGTGCTGAGTACCTGCAACCGCGTCGAGATCATCGCTAGCGTAAAGACGGTCGAAGGCGCTAGCAAGCACATCATCGCCTGCATGTCGCTCATCTGCGGCATCCCTTTTGAGGAGCTGCAAAGCAGAGCCGACATCTACGAGGATAACGGCGCCGTACACCATCTCTTTGCCGTAGCTAGCTCGCTAGATAGCCTTGTTATCGGCGAAACGCAGATCGCGGGGCAGCTCAAAGAAGCGTATAAATTTGCCCGCGCTAACGGCAAATGCGGCGCAAAGCTCGGACGGGCGATGGAGTTTGCCTTTAAGTGCGCGGCGGAGGTGCGAAACAAAACCGAAATCTCCAAAAACCCGATCTCGGTCTCAAGCGTCGCGGTGGCGAAGGCAAAGGAAATTTTTGGCACATTAAACGGCATGGTTGCCGTGATAGTGGGTGCGGGCGAGATGGCCGAGCTAGCCGCAAAGCATCTAATCGCAAGCGGCGCGAGGACGATAATCATCAGCCGAAACAAAGAGCGCGCTAAAAATTTGGCCCTGACGCTGGGGGATAATAACGAATACGACTCGCTTTCAAACGTAGCGCAGTACATAAATAAATATCAAATCATATTTTCCGCGACCGCCGCGCCGCATCCGGTTTTGATCGACGCGATGGTAGAGCCAAAGGAGTTTAAGCGCTACTTTTTTGATATAGCCGTGCCGCGCGATATCGCGATCACGGAGAGCGAAAATATCAAAATTTACGCCGTGGACGACCTGCAAGAGATCGTAAATAAAAATCTCGCCCTGCGCGAGGAACAGGCGCAGATCGCGTACGGCATCGTCGGGCGAAATACGGCGGCGTTTTTCCAAATGCTGCGCGAACTAGCCGTCACGCCGCTAATAAAAGGCATAAGAGAGCAGGCTAAAGAGTGCGCCCAGAGAGAGCTAGCAAAAGCCCTAAAAAAGGGCTATCTAAAACATAGCGACAAAGAGGAGGCGTATCGCCTCATACATCAGGTTTTTAAGGCGTTTTTGCACGCGCCGACGATAAATTTAAAAAGCCTCGCGGGCGCTGCGGGAAGCGAAGCGCAGCTAAGAGCCGTCGGGGAAATCTTTAACGTCGCGGAGCAAACGCCGCAAGAAGAAAATAATGAATTTGAATGGGAGAACGAATGAAATTTAGCAAACTTTACGCGCCGACGGCAAAAGAAGCGCCAAAAGACGCGAGTCTGGCAAGTCATAAATTTTTGCTCCGAGCGGGCTACGCCGAGCAGGTAGGTAGCGGACTTTACAACTTTTTGCCGCTTGGCAAACGAGTGCTTGAAAATATAAAAAATATCGTCAAAGAGGAGCTTGACGAGGCGGGCGCGCAGGAGATCTCGATGAGCTTCGTCACCTCCGCCGATCTTTGGCGCGAGAGCGGGCGTTTTGACGTCTACGGCAAGGAGCTTTTGCGCTTTAAGGACCGTAAAGAAAACGACTTTGTTTTAAGCCCGACAAACGAAGAGAGCGTGGTCGCGCTCGTTCGAGGCAAGGTAACGTCCTATAAGCAACTGCCGCTAAATTTGTATCAGATAAATACCAAATTTAGAGACGAGGCAAGGCCGAGATTTGGGCTACTTAGAGGGCGCGAGTTTTTGATGAAGGACGGATATAGCTTCCACGCAAACGCCGAGGATCTGGACCGCGAATTTGACCTGATGGAAAAAACTTATAGCAAAATTTTCACTCGCCTCGGGTTAAATTTCCGCGCGGTTAGAGCCGATAGCGGCGCGATAGGCGGCAGCGGAAGCAAAGAGTTTATGGTGCTGGCAAATAGCGGCGAGGATGATATCATCGTCTGCGAAAACTGCGACTACGCCGCAAACATAGAGGCCGCAACCCGCGCAAAACGAACGACGCAGGCTGAGCGGCCCGAGGCTGACGCGGCTAAATTTTTAACCCCGAATGCCAAAACCATCAAAGACGTGGCGGAGTTTTTTAGAGTTGATGAGTTTTACTGCATAAAAGCGGTGATAAAAAAGGCGATTTTTATCGGCGATAAAGGCGAAAAGAGCGAGAAAATCGTGGTATTTTTCGTGCGCGGCGAGGATGAGCTACAAGAGGTCAAAGCCCAAAACGCATGCGGAGCGCTTGAGCTAGCGGACGCTACCGAAGCCGAGATCGCAGCAGCCGGGCTTGTGGGCGGATTTTGCGGGCCGGTCGGGCTAAAGGGCGTGGAGTTTTACATCGACAAAGAGCTTGAAGGCGAGTCGCAGATGATCTGCGGCGCAAACGAGCGGGATTATCACTTCGTCGGCGTTAGCGTTAGCAGCTTTAACGCTGATCGTTTCAAAGACCTAACCGCGGTCAAAGCGGGCGATAAGTGCCCTTGCTGCGGCGGAAATTTAAGCGTTAGTAAAGGCATCGAGGTCGGGCATATATTTAAGCTAGGCACCAAGTACTCTGAGCCGATGGGTGCGACGTTTTTGGACGAAAACGGCAAAGCAAAACCGTTTATCATGGGTTGCTACGGTATCGGCGTTAGCCGTCTGGTCGCCGTCGCCGTCGAGGCTAGCCACGACGAAAAAGGCATAATCTGGAACGAAACCCTAGCTCCGTTTAAATTTGAAATCATCATCTCAAATTTAAAAGACGAAGAGGGCGTCAAATTTGCGCAGGAGCTTTACGAGAGCTTGCGCGCGGCGGGCGTTTCGGTGCTACTTGACGATAGAAACGAGCGTTTCGGCGTAAAAATGAACGATTTTGAGCTGATGGGATTTCCTTATGCCGTGATCGTGGGCAAGGGGCTAGCTGAAGGCACGGTCGAGCTCGTCACGCGCGACGGGCTAACTAAAGAAGCCGTCGAAGCGAGCGAAATTTTAGCGTGCCTAAAGAGCCTATGATAAAGCATTTTTTTACGCCCTACGTCGTTTTGGAGATCGTTGCGGCGTATTTTTTTATCCACGCGTACGGATTTTTAATTTAGTCCTAGAGGTCATCGCATCGGCCGTTTTGGGACTATTTTTTATATTTCGCGTCGGATTTTTTCAGCTCACTAGCAACATCGCGTTTTTTAAGCCCGCGGACGTCTTTAGTAGCGTAGGTATGGCGATCGGGGGCTTTTTTATGTTTATCCCGGGGCTTATCACCGACGTTTTGGGCGCGGCGATCGTAGCGGTCGCGTTTTTTGCAAATTTAAAAAACGGCGGCGAACGCAAGAGCGGGAGCGAATATTATTACGAAAAATTTGAAAGCGGGCAGAGCAAACCGCGCGATGACGGCGAGATCATCGACGTCGAAGTCGTAGAAGAAAAGAGGCAAATATGGAAAAACTAAAAATCGCAACGAGAAAAAGCGTGCTGGCTATGTGGCAAAGCGAGCATATCAGGGATAAAATTTTATCGCGCTACCCGGAGCTTGCAGTCGAGCTAACGGGTATGAAAACCAAAGGCGACGTGATCCTAGACACCCCGCTAGCAAAGATCGGCGGCAAGGGGCTTTTTACAAAAGAGCTAGAAGATAGCATGTTAAGCGGCGAAACGCACATCGCCGTGCATAGCCTAAAAGACGTGCCTGTCGTTTTTCCAGAGGGGCTGGTGCTGGCCGCGATCTGCTCGCGCGAGGACGTAAGAGACGCGATGCTAAGCGAAAAATACGCTAAATTTGAGGATCTGCCCCTGGGCGCGCGCGTGGGTACGACGAGCCTGCGCCGCAAAATGCAGCTTTTAGCGATGCGGCCTGATCTCGAGATAATCTCGCTGCGAGGTAATGTCCAAACCCGCCTGCGCAAGCTCAAAGAGGGCGAATTTGACGCTATTATCCTAGCGATGGCGGGCGTGAACCGATTAAATTTACGCTCCGAAGTCGTGCATATCGTGCCGTTTGAGCTAGATCAGATGGTGCCTGCGATGGGGCAGGGCGCGCTAGGTATCGAGGCTAGAGAGGACGCTAAAATTTTAAATTTGATAGAGTTTTTAAAAGACGAAAAAGCCGTGATAGAGACGACCGTGGAGCGCGATTTCGTCGCGAT
>NZ_CALIII010000236.1 GCF_938018145.1 uncultured Campylobacter sp. | reverse complement strand
AGCTTTATATCCATCACTCGCTCAAAAAGCAACGAGCTCATAATAATGTCGCTTTTCTTGCCCGCAACGTCGAGAAAATATGTGCGTATAAATTTTAAAAACAGATCGATAAGATAAACCACACCCACGCCAAGAGCTAGTACCCAAAGCGTCTCTACGGCGTTATTTGGCACGACTCGGTCATAAACGTTCATCGTAAAAAGCGGGCTGGCTAAAACGAATAAATTTATCACTATACTGGCCACGATAACGTCGATGTAAATTTTCCTCGAGCGCTTTAGCGTACCCCAAAACCAGTGGCTAGTTTTGGTATCTATCAAATTTGGCTTATTATCCTCGGGGATAAACTCGCGCTTTAGCAGATAGCTATAGCCCAGATACTCCTCTTTTAGCTTTTCGATCTCTATCAAATTTGAGCCGTTTGGCATATCGGGAGTTATGATTTTTGCGTGCGTTTTGCCCTCGAAACTCTCCAATATACAAGCCTTTTTGCCGCGCAAAAGCAGGATGCAAGGCAGCACCAAAGGCGAGATGTCCTCAATACGTTTATTTACCAAACTTGAAACAAACCCCGCTCTAGCCGCCGCTCTAGTAAAAAGCGATTTCGAGCCGTTAAGCGAAAAAAGCTCGATATCTTCGTTTTCGTTCGTCGGTAGCCCTGCCACCAGCGCATCGGCAGTGTATGGGTTGTTGTGCAGCTTGGTAAATATCACCAAACAATCAAGCAGTTCGTCGTTTTTCTTTTCTTGCATTTTTTATCCGATATTTTCTATTTGAGATATGAAAATCCCCTGCAAATAGTCGATTTCTAGGGTATGCAGTCTCTTTTCTTGCTCTTCGTTTTCTACGCCCATAGCTATGATTTTTACGCCCTTACTTCTCATCATCGCTTCAAACGAGCTTCTTTGCTCGGACGTTCTCTCGCCTAAAAAGTCTATCAAATTTGCCACTGGAATTTTGACGTAATCAGGGCTAACGGCATTGAGCCTCTCGATACTTTTTGCGTCAAATCCGAAGTGATCTAGTCCAAAGCCAAAACCGAGCGCGCGCAATCTCTGGTGAAGTCCGTCAAGAACCGCCACATCGATGTCGTCTTTGTTTGGGATCTCGATAAAAATTTTAGCGGGCGCGTATCGTCTTATCTTCTTAAGCGCATTTTCAAGCTCAGTAAAGTGCTGAGTAGAGTTTAAGATATCCTTGCCCAAATTTAGCGCGTATTGCATATTTTTAAGCTTGCCGTCTCTTAACATATCAGCAAATTTGTTTAAAACGTAAAGGTCGATATCCACCGCCATCTTTAGCTCGTTTACCATCGGCATAAAGTAGCTCGCCGTCTGCCATCTACCCTCGCCGTCGACGAGTCTGATAAACAGCTCGCAGTGCGCTATTTCGGCAAAATTTGACGCCACTTTTTGTCCGGCAAATTTAAACATACCGTTTTTAAGAGAGGTTTCGATGAGCTCTTTGTACTCCTCTTTTCCTAGCATGATCTCTTTGTCGCTCTTGTAGATCAGGGAGGAGAAATTTGAGCCCTCTTTAGCTCTTGCTAGCGTGATATCGGCTGTTATGAGCACGTCTTTTAGCGGAGTTTTCGGTCCGTAAGGCACGATCGCGGCAAAGACCGGATGCTTGTCCATATCTACGTTAAATTTGATAAATTCTTCTTGTATCGTTAGTAAAATTTTATCGGTTATGGCTTTGACGTTTTGCGTCGTTAAATTTGCGGCTACGATCATAAAATCATCGTCGTTTAGCCTGGCTCGCAGCATACCTATGGCGTTTTGGGATATTACCGACGCGATGGTTTTTATAAGCTTTTGCTGCGCGTTAAAGCCGATCTCTTGTTTTAGATCTCGCAAATCTTTGCAAGTTATCATCGATGCGGCACCGCTTGAATACTCTTCGCTCGAGATATAATCTTTAAAGTTATTTTGCAAATATCTTCTGTTGAAAAGTACGGTTTCTTCGTCTTTATAAAGCAGCTCTTCGTATTTGCTTAGCGTCTTAGCGCTTTGCTCAAATACGTCCTTAACGCGCGTTATCATCACGTTCATCGCAAGGACGACCTGCCTAATATCTAGCGTAAAAGGAATTTTTTCTTGCAAGATAAAACTGTTTTGCAGTATGGCCTCGGCTTGCTTTTGAACCTTTTTGAGCGGGATAAAAATTATCTTTACGCCAAAATAGCTAATAAGCAGAGCTGATAGCGACATCACGAAAAGTACGAAAAACACTTTTTTAACTATGTTGTAAAGCTCGTAATAAGCGATACCGGTGTTGCTTTGCACGTAAATAGTGCCGAATTTACTCCAACCGAGCATTATCTCGCTTTGCGCCACCGGAGCTTCTAGTTTTACGTTTTTTACGAACCACTCTGGAACGCTGTTTACCACTAGAGGCTGCGAGTTTTCTATCAGCGTCTCGCCGTCTACTCCGGCTAGCTTTATCATCGAGTAGTATCCGCTGTCAAATACCGAATTTATCATCGTCTCAATGCCGGATAAATCGTTTGGATTTGCTACCGACGCTATGGCAAGACCTAGCGAATTTGCCGTGTGCTTGGCGTTAGTGCCTAGCTGAGCAGAGATATAGTCGTTCGTCGTCGTAAAATTTAAAATCCCGACGGCTACGAAAATAACCAACATAAAGGAAATTATCGCCAGCATTATTTGTTTTAAAAGCGTCATCTATCCGTCCTCTTTCATTCTATCGACTAAATTTAGCCATTTTGGATTTTGTTTTTTGTTTCCGCCGGGGATGGCCTGCCCCAAGCCTTCTTGTTTTGATAAAAATAGCGAATCGCCGTTAAAACTATAAACGGGCGCTAAGTCTTTTCTTTGCGTAGCTATTTTGATGTTTGGGTTGATATTGTCTAAAACTAGCGGTATGGACTTTGGGCTGTCATAATAAGATAAAACCATATGCGCTTGGTTGTAATCAAGCGCCTTTACGTAAGTGAAATAAAGCTTTTGCGTGGAAACGCCGAGCTGCTTTAGGGTGAAGTACTTCGCCGTAACGAAATCCTCGCAATCCCCGGCGCCCTTGCCCAAAAACTCCATTCTCGTAGCCCAGTAGTCTTTTTGTCCCCAAACTTCCCTGTCGTCTTTCCACTGTAAGCGGTTAAAAAAATCATTTACTTTTACGAGCTTTTCTTGCTCTGTGGCGTCCTTTAAACTCACCATGAGCTCGTTTAAGGCAACCACTCTTTTTTTGGCGTTTTGGCCGTAAACTTTAGCGATCTTGTCGTAGGTGGAGGCTTTTATAAACTCGCCTCCCGCAAAAATCGCGAACACAAAAAGGGCGCTCGCTAAAAACGCCCTCCTGTATTTGCCCGCGCTTATGCCAAATTTCATAAAATTTATCTAAATTTTAGTCTAAGATTATCTTAGATCCTCGGCTATCGAGCACGCGCCTTGGATATATTTTTTAGCAAATCCAGGCTCGAAGCTATCGGTAATCATACCCATATTATCAAGAAGCCTAAATTTAGCGTATAAAAGCTCTTTTTGAGTATTTACGATCTCGACTAGAGCGTTGTTGTATTCGCTCTCGGCGTCAAGCAAATTTATAAGATCGCGTCTACCGATCCTAAACTCGTCTCTATACGCATCAAGCGTCTCTTTTGCGTATTTAACGTGCTCGTTTAGGTACTCGAGTCTTTTTTGATTTAGCACGTAAGTCTGCCATGAAAATTTAAGACTCTCTGAAAGCTCTCTTTTTACTCTCTCAAGCCCGTGAGACGACTCGGTAACTGCTAGGACGGCTTTTTCTTTCTCTAGCTTGTCTGAGTTTTTGTTGTAAAGATTATATTTTAATCTTAGCAAAACGTCGTAAGAGGTATCTTTATAATCGTCGTAAAATACATCGTTTCTCTCGTGATTTGCGCTGGCTTCGAGATCCACCTTCGGTCTAAAAGCTGCATTTTTTTCATTAACGACGGATTGATTCATTTTTATGTTCGCATCTTGCAAAAGCACGCTTGGGTTGCATTTCATAGCGATGTTGTATACCGCACTCTCGCTTCCCGGTAGTGGTAACTCAAAGCTTGGAGCGACCAAATTTTCCGCCGCAATGCCTTTGCCGTAAAGTTTCTCAAAGGTGCTTAGAGCGTCGTTGTAGTTGTTTTCGCGAGAGATCAAATTTGCCTGAGCTAGCGTGAGGCGAGAGCCAGCCTGTCTCTCCTCCGAGCCTCTAGCAAAGCCCGAGCTTGTTCTATCTTTGATTTGCGAATAAATTTCCTCGTGAGTTTTTACGTTTGATTGCGCGATTTCAAGCAACTCTTTAGTTTGAAGCACGGTGATATACGCGTTTGCAAACTCAAGCGTAAGTCTGTCGGCTTTTTGCGCTACGCTGTAAGCGGCCGCATCCATCCTATGGCTTTGAGAGATCATTCTGTTTTTATCGGCTCCGCCGTTGTATAAATTTTCCGTTAGCGTCGCGTTTGCTGTAAGTCTTTTGCCGCTACCTTTTTGTACGGTTATGCCGTTATCTATTTTTTCTTTTCTGTAGCCGTAAGTTCCGCCGATATCAAACGTCGGATAGTAGGCGTTATTGGCGATATTTAGGTCTTTTCCCACTTGCATATAGGCATATTCGGTCTCTTTTAGGCCCGGGTTTTCAAGAAGCAAATTTTTAACCGCTGCATTTAGGCTCACTTGACCGCTCTCTTGCGCGCCGTTTTCAAGATAGGCAGCTCCCATCGGCTCCGGCGCTTCCTTAAACGTCAAATCTTGTTTTTTTCTTAGACCCGGCTTTGGAGCTTTAGCGGCATCTTTGCTTTCGCTTAAATTTTGCGTTTCATCACCTGAAGAAATAGAATCTTTAGCGACTGCACTATAAGCGTCTACGTATCCTGCCGCCTTGATTTGAGCCGTTAAATTTTTAATGCTGTCTTTATCCAAAGACTTGGTTCTAACGGCTATGGCGCGGTATTTACCGAAAGTCCCGCTTACTACTTTTTCCACTCCGTCAAAGTCGCCGACCTTGCGCTCTACACTAGCTCTGGCGCTCTCTATCGCTTCTTCTTTTACGTCGTCGCCGAAGCTGCTCACAAATACGTTATATTCGTCATTTGCGAACAACAAACCGCAAACTAAAAAGCTAATCGCTGCTGCTTTTCTCATAGAAATCCTTTGTAATTTATTTTAAATTAACGCTGATACATTAACCCGCGATTATATATTATAAAAAATAAAAAAGTTATAAATTTACAAAAGCGCTCTTGCGATTAACTCTATCGGGTTCTCACATTTCACGTCTGACCCGCCGATATGTAGCGCATTTGAAATTTGCATTTTACAGGCGCTACACTCCGCGCTTACGATCTTTGCGCCAGAGTTTTTTATCATCTCTGATTTTCTTTGTCCGGCCGCGCGGCTTAAGTGATATTTTTCAGACTGCATCGTCACGCCGCCAAAACCGCAGCACTCGTTCGGATCTTCCATTTCGGTCATTTCATAGTTTTGAGCGAGCAGCTTGCGAGGCTCTTTAAATACGCCTTGCATTTTTCTAGCGTGACAAGGGTCGTGATAGGTCACGGAGGTCAAATTTTTGCCTTTTTTAGCCAAAATTTCAGCCAAATTCGTAAATTTTTCAAAATACTCCGTCGCTAAAAATATCTTCTTGCTCACCGCTTTCGCGCGCTCTCGCCACTGCTCGTCGTCATGAAAAAAGTGCTCATAGTCCATCTTTATCATCGCCGAACAGGTCGCCTCCGGCACGATGATGGCGTCTAGCTCGCCCAGCATTTTTTCAAAATACTCGATATTTCGCTTTGCCAAAACATCAACCGTCGCAAAATCACCCGTAAAATACGCCGGCGCGCCGCAACAGGCCTGTTTTTTCATCAAATTTAAATTTAATCCCAGCTCGCTCGCTATCTTAACCAAAGCCTCGCCGATGCCCGTATACGCGTAGTTTCCCATACAGCCGATAAAAACGCCGATGGTTTTATCGCCGCCGTTATCGATAAACTCGGCGTGCGAGTTTAAAAAGCTCTTTTTGCTAGCAGTGGGCAAAAGCCGCTCTTTTTTCACCATCGGCAGGCTAAACCTCGGACTCATCGCGCCTTCGCGGATCTTAAACGCGCAGCTTTGAAACACATATCCCAGTCTCGCGCAAACATCCATAACCGCTCGGTGACGCAGTAGCCAAAAAAACGCTTTTTTGTACCACGCGATACCAAATTTATCGGCGATGTCGCGACGGACGTTTTCTATCGCCATATCCACGCGCAAGGAGTTTGGACATACCTCGACGCAGCTCGTGCATAAAAAACAGCTCTCAAAGATATTTTTCGCGCTTTTATCGAGCTTTAGCTCGCCGCGCTCATAGGCCCCCACGAGATCCAAAAAACCGCGCGGAGAGGTCGTTTCGTCGGAGTTTATCTTGTGGATCGTGCAGACTTGGATACATTTGCCGCATTTTACGCATTTATCTGAAATTTCGCTAAATTTAAACATATCCATCCATCAAACCGTTTTTGAAAATCGGCGTAAATTTTCCGGTATTTTTTTCAAATACGCGTCAAAACACATCGCGATATTTCGTATGATCAGCGTGCCCGTCTCGTTTACGCTGATTTTTTCTGGCGTTACGGTTACAAATTCGCTCAAATTTTCAAGCTCAACCAAATCATCTTTAAAATACTCGAAAAATTTGATGCCAAATTTATCCTCGACCGCCTTGATATCAAGCGCAAAGTTGCTCATCAGGCTCATTATCACGGCTTTTCTGATTAGATCATCATCGTTTAGATAAATACCCTTGCAATACGGCAAAACGCCGCTATCTAGGGCTTTTTCGTATTCGTCCATGTCTTTGAAATTTTGCGCGTAGTATCTTTTCCCTTCGCCGATACTAGTTAGTCCGATACCGATGAGATCGGCTCCGCCCTTGGTCGTGTAGCCTTGGAAGTTTCTATGTAGCGTGCCGTTAGCAAGCGCGGCAAAAAGCTCGTCGCCGGGCTTTGCAAAGTGATCCATGCCGATCATTTTATAGCCGTTTTTGATAAAAAACTCGGCCGTGTATTTTAAAATTTCAAGCTTGGTTTTAGGGCTAGGTAGCGTCGCTTCGTCAAATTTACGCATAGATTTTTTTATCCACGGCACGTGCGCGTAGTTAAACACCGCCAAGCGGTCGGGAGATAGCGTCAGAGCCTTATCAAGAGTCGCTTTAAAGCTCTCTAGCGTCTGATACGGCAGGCCGTAGATCAGGTCCATATTTATCGAGTTTATGCCCTTAGCGCGCGCCATATCCACGGCGTTTTTGGTGATTTCGTAGGGCTGGATGCGGTGGATCTCTTTTTGCACGCGCTCGTCAAAGTCCTGCACGCCGTAGCTGATACGGTTAAAGCCGTGAGAGACGAGCACGTCAAGCTGCTCGCGGGTTAAAAATCTCGGGTCGATTTCGCAGCTGATTTCAGCCTCGGGCGAGAAATTTTTAAATTTAGCCTTTATCATTTTGATGATTTCATCAAGCTGATCCGCGCCGTAAAAGGTCGGAGTGCCGCCGCCAAAGTGCATTTGCAGCACGGGCGCGCTCGTGTCGAGATTTGCCGCCAGCAGATCGAGCTCTTTTTGCAGATACTGCATATAGCGCGTTTTGCGGTCCTCTTTGCTCGTATAGATCACGTTGCAACCGCAAAAATAACAGGCGCTGCGGCAAAACGGCAGGTGCAAATAAAGCGAAAGCGGGCGCGAGGCGTCGCGGTTTTTTAGCTCCCGCAGGTAGTCCTCGTAGCCAAATTTATCGCTAAACTCGGGCGCGGTCGGATAGCTCGTGTAGCGCGGTCCCGGGCGCGAATACTTCACGTAAGCGTCAAAATCTATCATAGCGTTTTATTCCTTGCGTTTTTCATTAAATTCTGCATATCGACGAACAAATTTGGATACTGCTTTTTGATACCCTTTACCAGTTTTTCCAAATTTACGTCGATACTTTTTTTATTTTTATTTTTTGCGGCGATCTTACGTATCTCGTCCATCGCCACGACCCAAACGTCGGCGAAATCTATCGGCACGTTTTGCCAGATCGTCTTTTCAAGCCTTAGCTCGAAATTTTCCTTTTGGACGTTGCGGTAGGCTTCGATGAGCTGCGAGAGCGATTTTAACGAAACCATCGTGTGTAAATTTTGATTTTCGTCAATGCCAAACCAAGGCTCCACCCCGTCCCACGAGCCGCTTTTTAGGCTAAGGCTCATTTGATTAGGATCGCTCGTCGGAACGATCTCAAATATCGTTTTTTCGCCCTCTTTTATCCCGAGCTCGCCCGAAATTTCGTCGATTTTTTCGTATGTTTTTTGTAGATTTTTTTCTTTCATTTACTTCCTTAACTTACCCGTTTCGCTGCCTATCTAGCCAAACCATCACGCCTTTTTGCGCGTGCAAGCGATTTTCCGCCTCGGCAAAAATCTCATCCGCATGCGCCTCAAACACCGCCTCGCTCACCTCGTATCCGCGGTAGGCCGGCAAGCAGTGCAAAAATATCGCGCCGGGCGCGGCTAATTTCATCAAATTTTCATCCACGCAAAATCCGGCAAAGTCTTTTATGCGCTTTTCTTTTTCCGCCTCTTGTCCCATCGAGA
>NZ_CALIII010000235.1 GCF_938018145.1 uncultured Campylobacter sp. | reverse complement strand
AAAGTCCGCAAATTTGAGCGGACTTTGTAAATTTAGTTTTTAAAACTATGAATAGGAGCCGGTATCTGGCCGCCGCGGGCGATGAAGTCCGCCGATGAGTTTTTATTTACGCTCATCACCGGTGCGCTGCCGAGTAACCCGCCAAATTCCAGCGTGTCGCCCTCTTTGCCTTTTGGGATTATGCGCACGGCGGTCGTTTTTTGATTTATCACGCCGATCGCGGCCTCGTCGGCTATGATCGCGGCGATCGTCTGCTCGGGCGTATCCTGCGGGATCGCGATCATATCGAGCCCCACCGAGCAGATCGCGGTCATCGCTTCGAGCTTTTCTAAATTTAACGAGCCTGCGCGCACTGCGGCGATCATGCCCTCGTCTTCGGAGACGGGGATAAACGCGCCGCTAAGCCCGCCTACTTGGTTGCACGCCATCACGCCGCCCTTTTTGACCGCGTCGTTTAGTAGCGCAAGCGCAGCCGTCGTGCCGTGCGTACCGACGCGCTCTAGGCCCATCTCCTCAAGCACGCGCGCGACCGAGTCGCCCACCGCCGGAGTCGGAGCTAGCGAGAGATCTACGATGCCAAATTTCACGCCCAGCCGCTCAGACGCCATTTGTCCTACGAGCTGTCCGATGCGCGTGATCTTAAACGCCGTCTTTTTAACGGTCTCGGCGACCACGTCAAAGCTCGCTCCGCGCACCTTCTCAAGCGCGCGCTTAACGACGCCGGGGCCGCTAACACCCACGTTTATGACGACCTCGGCCTCGCCCACGCCGTGAAATGCGCCCGCCATAAATGGATTATCCTCGACGGCGTTGGCAAATACGACGAGTTTGGCGGCGCCAAGATCGGAAAGCCGCGCGGTTTCTTTGATCACGCGCCCCATGTCGGCGACCGCGCTCATATTTATGCCCGTTTTGGTCGAGCCGATATTTACCGACGAGCAGACCTTTTGCGTCGCGGCGAGCGCGGCGGGGATGGAGTCGATTAAAATTTTATCGCCCTTTGCGTAGCCCTTTTGCACTAGCGCCGAAAAGCCGCCGATAAAGTCGATGCCGACCTTTTTGGCCGCCTCGTCCATCGCCCTAGCAAGCGGCACGTAGCTCACGGCATTCGTCGCCGCGCCGATGATGGCGATAGGCGTTACGCAGACGCGTTTATTTACGATCGGGATACCGAGCTCTGCTGAAATTTCATTGCCGACCTTTACCAGATCGCGCGCCTTATCGGTGATTTTTGCGTAAATTTTCTCCGCGGCTTTGTCGATATCGGGATCGATGCAGTCAAGCAGGCTGATGCCCATCGTGATCGTGCGGATGTCGAAATTTTGCTCCTCGATCATCGCGATCGTTTCGGTTACGTTTTTGATGTCCATTTGCGCGCCTTAGATGTTGTGCATGGCGTCAAAGATCGCCGAGCTTTGGATGTTGATTTTAACTTTTAGCTTTTCGCCTAGCTCGTTTAGCTCCTCGCGTAGGGCCGTGAAGTCCTGCTTTTCCTCGCTGGAAACCACCGCCATCATCGTAAAAAACTCGTCCAAAACCGTCTGGCTGATGTCGTCTATGTTTAGCCCAAGCTGCGCGAGCTTAGCCGAAACGCCCGCTACAATGCCAACCTTGTCCTTGCCGATCACCGTTACGATCGCTTTCATCGTCGTTCTCCTAAATTTGTAAATTTGCGAGAGTTAAAGCCCAAATTTGAGTAAATTCGGGCTTTAGGTTTTAAATTTTACTTCGAGCAAGCGCTCTTGCCGTCCATCACGGGCTGGATAGACGAGTTGTCCGCGCCGCCGTCATCGTTGATATTTTCGATTATCTCCCACAGCCTAGCCGCCGCTTTTTCGTAGCGTTTAGCCGTGACCGAGTTTGGCTCGTAAAAGCTCACCGGCTTGCCGCTGTCGCCGCCGACTCTAACGGCAGGCTCGATAGGTATCTCGGCTAGCACTTCGGTGTTATAAGCTTTTGCCACTTCCTCGGTCGTGCCTTTGCCAAATATATCATACTCCTTGCCGCTTTCGGGGCAGATAAATCCGCTCATGTTTTCTACTATGCCCGCGATCGGGATGTGAAGCTTCTCAAACATATCAAGTGCTCTTTTGCTATCATCAAGCGCTACTACTTGCGGCGTCGTGACGCACACGCCCGCAGTCACCGGTACGCTTTGAGCTAGAGTTAGCTGCGCGTCGCCCGTTCCCGGAGGCATATCGAGAAATAGCACGTCCAGCTCGCTCCAAAATACGTCTTTTAGCAGCTGCTCGATAGCTTTCATGATCATCGAGCCGCGCCAGATGAGGCTCATGCCTTCTTCCATTAGCACGCCCATACTCATCATCTCGACGCCGTGAGTTAGGATCGGTTTTAGCTTGTT
>NZ_CALIII010000234.1 GCF_938018145.1 uncultured Campylobacter sp. | reverse complement strand
GGATAAAACGCGAGCTAAATTTATGCCCGCCAAGCTCTAAAATATCGTTATTTTCGTCAAATTTCATCTCAACCTCCGCCTACAAAATGCACTATCTCGGCCGAGTCGCCGTCTCTTAGCGCCGTATCAAATTTATCTTTTGGCAAGATTTCGCCGTTTAGCTCGACCGCGATGCGCTCGGGCTTTAGCCCCTTCGCCGCAAGCAGCTGCGCTACGGTTTTACCGATAAATTCGCACTCATCTTTGCCGTTTATTTTTAGCATTTTCTTTCCGTTTTATTAAATTTGGCGCGCCCGTACGGGTCAAATTTCGCACCCTAGAGTCGCCGATTATACCGCTTTTTGCTAAATTTAAGCCAAATTTTTCATCGCGAGCGTGCATGCGGCAAGCCCGTAAAATGCGACGCAAAGGCTAACTGCGAGCCCAAAAACGCTAACTGCGGGCGTCTGGCTAAAACTAAGCGCAAAAAACGAGATAAAGCTCGTGATAAACGCGGCAAATATCCCAAAAACGCGCTCCCGCCGCGACAAGTCGTCGTTTAGCGCAAAAATGAGATAATCTATCCCGACCGCGCTCGCCAAAATGAGCCCGAAAATCGCAAAAATATTTACGTGGACGCCGAGCGCCGTAAAGCCGCAAAGCACGGCTAGTACGCCAAGCGCGATGACGCTCATAACCAAAAGCGAGCGCGCCGCCCCGAAAAACGCCCACAAAAGCGCAAACGCAAGCAAAAACGCGCCACCCTTTAGCACCGCAGCCCAGGCCTTTGCCTCGGTCAAATTTTGATTTAGCGCGCCGACGAAATCGACGCTAAAAGCGCCGTTTGCCTTTAAAATTTCATCCGTTTTTACGCCGCCCACAAGCCCCCCGGCGTATACCGCAGTGCTGTTTTGACTCGGCAAAAATCGCGTCAAATTTTTTGCCGCGTCAAATTCTAAAATCTCGCTAGCGCCGATAGTTTGCGCGTTTGCGATCTTTTCTAGTTCTGACTTTACTAGCTCGCCAGGCAAGCCAAACTGAGCGTAAATTTTAAAAATCTCCTCGTCTTTTGCGGCCTCTTTAAAGATATTTTTTACACTTTCCTGCTCGGCGCGGCTTAGGATAAATTTAGAAATCGACGCGTAGTCTTTTACGAGATTTGCCTGCTTTAGCTCGCGCATCAGCCGCTTTTCATCGCCGACCAGATCACTGTCGCCTTTTAGCACGATGACGGAGTTTTGCGGCGCGGCGCCCGTTATCTCGCTGATCTTTTTAGACTGCTCCAGTAGTTCCGCGGGCGAGTTTGCGTAGTCTTTGATCTGCTCGGGCGCGCTTAAACTTTTAAAATTTAACGCCAAAATTCCCGTGCAAAGCACAAATACGGCGAGTAAAATTTTTAAATTTATCGCTCCCGCCGCGCGCTCGCAAAGTCCCGCAAATTTATCAAAAAACCTTGAAAACAAGGCGCTTTGCGAAAACGTCGCGCCCTCAAATATAAAAGGCAGGCAAAAATAGGTAAATAAAAACGCCCCAAGCAGCGTAAATAGCGAAAATATCGCAGTTTGACGCAGTAGCTCAAGCGAAGAAAAGGCAAAAACGCCGTATCCGCTCATCGTGATGCAAAGCCCGAGCAAGAAAATTTTAAGCATCGGACGCACGCTCGCGGCCGCCACGGGCGCGTTTTGATTTTTACCCAGCCAGTGTAGCGCAAAATCAAACATGAGGCCCACGAGGCTAGTGCCGATAACCACGACCATGACGCTAAGGCTCTCGTAGATCAAAAGCGAAGCCGCAAGCCCGCACGCAAAGCCGAAAATCGCGACGAAAACGACGCAAAAAATGCGCAAATTTTTAAACGCGAGTAGCAAAAAAATCGCGCAAAGGCTAAGCGAAACCGCACTCATGACTACGCTTTCTTTGTCGCCGCCCGCTTTTCCGTAGGCTCCGTATAGCGCGCCGCAGCTAGCGTAAGCCTGCGCTCCGTCTTGTGCCGCAAGCTCGCGTACGCTTTCATAAAATTTGATCAAATTTCGCGGATCGTAGCCGGGCTTTAGGCGCGCTTTTACGAGATAAAATTTCTCGCCCTCGTGTGCGGCTTCTAGCATCAAATTTGACAAATTTAGGCTGATTTTTGAGCCATCCATGCTCATGTGCGAGCTTAGGGCGAAAAAATCATCCTTCGCGTTAAGCGGCTTAAAGGCGAATTGATTAAATAAATTTTGCGCGCTTTGTCTGAAAAACTCGTTTTTGTCTTTTACTAAAAGCTCATAGGTTTGCTCGTTTAAAAGCGCGATTTTTAGGGTGTTTAGCTGGGTTAGATAGGAGGTTAAATTTACGTCCTGCTTTGCGCGGTGCTCCTCAAAAACTCCGCTTTGTTCGGCTAAAATTTCGCTTTTTTCTAAAAACTCGGGCGAATCCGAAGCTAGCAAAAAGTCGTTTGAAGCGCTATCTAGCATCGATTTTAGCGCTGTTTTCTCGGCAGAGTTTTCAAATTTTACTAGAGAAAAAATATCCGCATTTATCTTTTTCGCGTTTGTAAAACAAACGGCGAGCGCGGCCAAAAACGCCGCTAAAAAGATAAAAAAACGCGCGGATTTTTTCATTTTACGTTGTAAAAATCATTTACCGTTTTATCGCCGCTAACCTCGTTTAGTACGATCTTACGGACGAATTTATCGCCTCCTACCAAGATACGCGTAAAGATTTGCTTTAGCAGCACGTTTTTAGGTGTGAGCTCGATTTTCCAGTTGTTTTTGTCGCCTGAGATCTTAAAGATAAATTCCTTCTCAAGCTCGTCTTTATCGAGCTTTATGATGGATAAAAAGAGCTTTTTATCAAAATTTTGATCGATTTTTATGAGCTGATTGCCGCTTTTTTGAAAGATGCCGCGCTCGTTTATGACGATGCTCACCGCGATGGGGCTTAGCGTGTCGTAGAGCAGTTCGCTTTGACTGAGTTCAAATTTACCGTAGCTTTTAAACTCCACGTTAAATCCGCTCAAAAACTTCGTCTGCGCGAAATCGCCGCTGATATTTTGCGTTTTGATTTGAGATTTTATCTCGTTAAAATCAAGCCCCATCAGGCTCGCCGTCAAACTAAAAATTATCGCTATTTTTTTCATTTATATACCTTTTTATTGCATTTTGTAACTCTTGCGGGATCTCAAAGCACGTCTGCATCGCGCGCATATCCACGGCTGCTTGCGAGCTCGTGCCCGTGCACAGCGTCTCGCCTGTTTTTGCGCTTTTTACGACGTAGCCGATCTTTAGAAAGCACTCGCACTCCTTTAGCGTCGCCTCCACCTCGATCTCATCGCCGAAAAATACGGGTTTTACGTATTTGGCCTCGATTTTTACGATCGGGTAGGCGTAGCCGTCCGCCCTCATCGCCTCGTAGTCGTAGCCTATCTCCTCCAGCAGCGCGCATCTAGCCGTCTCGAAATACTTCACGTAGTTGCCGTGCCACACGACGTTCATGCTGTCCACGTCGTAAAACTGCGCCTTTAGCGCGACTGATTTTGATATCATCTCATCTCCAAAAATCAAAAAAATTAAACCACTGCGCAGGCGTTTGCTTGCAGCGATTTTCCAGCTCGCGGACGTAAATTTGCAGATATTCGCGAGCTGCGGCGGCTTTATCTCGCCCCAGCTTTACGGCGCTTGCTAGCGGCACTAGCTCGATCCTAAATTTACCGCCTATCTTTTGACACCATAGCGAGCTTATCTTTACGCCTAAAATCCCCGCGATCAAGTACGGACCGTAGTTAAAGCTCGCCTCCTTGCCCAGAAATTTCACCCGCGCGGCCTTATCGCCGCCAAGAGGAGTTCTATCGCCCATTATGCCGATGTGCTCGCCGTTTTCGACGATATTTTTTAGCTCCAGCATCGCAGCAACGTCGAGCTCATTGACCAGCATCATACGCACGCTGCCGTCGTTTTGGCTGATGCGCTTTAGCACTTCGTTAAACTCGCGCGAGTTTTTGTCGTAAACCAAAATCACCATCCTAAAGCCATCGACCCGCGCGCCCAGAGCCTTGCAAATTTCGACGTTTCCAAGGTGCGCCGTAAGTAAAATTTGCCCTTTTTTCGCGCCGATCAGCTCGCTTTTGATACACTCTAGGTCAATGATTTCTAGCTCGCTATCCTTGATCTTGCCTTTCCAGACTCTAAATTTATCGCATATAGCGCCGCCAAAAGCTTCGAAATGGCTAAAAACGCTAGTGCCTTTTAGCGTCTGCGAGCCGGCAAAAACGCTTAAATTTCGCCTAAACTCCGCAATATTTTCGCGCTCGTTTTTTGAAAAAATATAATAAAACCAAACCACGATTTTAACGATAAGCTTTAGCGCAAACTCAGGCAAAATTTGCGCCAAAAATAGGCTAAGCCTCAAAAAAAACGCGCCGCCTCTTTCCTGCTTTTTCCACCATAGATTTTGCTCGGCGTTTTCTTGCGATTTTTTTAAATTTTGCGCGTCATTTGCGCCGTTCTTAAAATTTGCGCTTTTGCTTAAATTTAACGGCGTTTGCGCCTTGCTTGCTTCATTTGTCGCACCGTCAAATTTGACCCCGTTTTCCTTAGGCTCTACGGAAATTTGAGCGTTTACCCCGTTTTTATCACTGCTTTTGACGGACTCTGCGTCAAATTTACGAGGCTCGTCGCGCGTCTTTTCGCGCAAATTTAACCCGCACGCTCGCCAAATTTTACTAAGCATAAATTTGGGCAGAGAAAAGAAGCATTTTGCGTGCATGAGGCTGATTAGCGCGTTATCGCGCACCATCTTAAAGTGCGAAACGCCGCCCTTTTCGTAACGCACACAGGTATCTATCCAGCGCATATCTACGCCCTGCCTAGCGGCATTTACGAGGATTTCGATGTCAAATTCCATTCTATTGGTCTTGCTTTTTGCCGCCGCTTTTCTAAGCTGCTCTAAAGGATAAACGCGAAAGCCGCACATAGCGTCTTTGATGCCAAGGCTTAGCGTATTTATCGCGACCCAAAAATTCGTGATTTTCCTACCGTGGACGCGGGATTTTGGCGCATCATCGCCGTAGATAGGATTTGCGCAGACGATACTTTGCGGGTGCACCTCGCTCTCGCGCAAAAACTCGCCGATGAGTGCCGCGTCGTGCTGAAAATCGGCGTCGATTTGCAAAACGTGGCTAAAACCGCGCTCTAGAGCAAATTTAAACCCGTCCTTCATCGCGATGCCCTTGCCGCCGTTTTGCGCGCGCGTGAGCAGCAAGATACCCTCCGTACGCTCAAGCTCTGCTAAAATTTGCTTGCTCGCCTCATCCGAGCCGTCATCCACGACGATAACGGGCAGCTCGTAGGCTTTTAGCGCGGCGATCAGGGCTTTGATATTTTGCGGGTGATTGTAAAAAGGCACCAAAAATGCAAATTTATTCAAAGAGTAGCCCTTCCCGTCGAGCATTTTTCGCCGTTACAAAACAGCTCGAAGTAAAGCTTGCCGCCGCGTTTTTCAAAACAAACGCGAAGCAAATCGCCCGGTCTTACAAACTTCATAAATTTTAGATTTTCCACCGTGCTAGCGCCGCTAATATCAATACCGACGCCGCTAGCTAGCTCAAAGACGTAGTCAAGCTGCATAAAGCCAGGTAGCAGCGGTAAATTTGGAAAATGGCTTTCAAAAATCTCAAGTCCTGCGTGCATGATAGCGCTAAATTCGTATTTTTGCGCGTGGTTTTCAAGCCGCTCGCCGTTTTCGTCAAATTTAACGCAGCTAGAATTTGCGCCGCAGCCTAAACCGATCTCTAAATTTTGGCCGCTTCCATAAATTTTACCGCCGCAAATTTCGCCCGCTTCATTTACGCGCCCCGCCGCTCCATACGGGTTTGGGACTAGCAAATAGTGCGTTTTCAAATTCGCTTTTTTCAAATTTGCCCTGCTGATTTCGCGGCATTTTTTCCACGATTTTAAAGTATCGCACGCTGTTTTTAAACTCAAGCTTCAAAAGCTCTTTTAGCTCGGCTACCACGCCTTTTTTGCCGATTTTTCTAAATTTTTTAAGCCCCTCGCCGTTTAGTTCCAAGAGCGCGGCGATACGTTTAAATTTCGGATGCGGCGCGCAGTAGCAGTCCGCGAGCAAGCCGCTTTCTAGCAGCTTTGCTTCGATGCTCTCCAGACTCACGCGCTTGTCGTTTAGCTTCACGATGCGGTCTATCCTGCCTTGTAGCGCGAGGCGTCCCTCGTCGATACTCGCCGCGTCGTTAGTCTGAAAAAACTCGCACCAAGGCGAGCTCACGTTTAGCGCGCCTCTATCGTCCAGTCCCGCATTCACCGCGCCAAATAGCCTAAGCCCGTCGCCGCAGTCTTTTGCCACTATGCCAGTTTCCGTGCTGCCGTAGATTTCGATGATACGCGCGTCGCAGATTCGGCCCAGCTCGCCTCTTAGCTCCTTTTTTAGCGGCGAACCCGCGCTTACGATCCCGCTTAAGCCTTTTAGCGCGCTTGCGGCGGGGCTTTGAGCTAGCGTTTTAAGCAGCACCGGACTAGCGATAAATACGTGATTTGCGAGACTTAAACCCAAAATCGCCTCGGGGTAGTTTAGCTCGTCCGCGATGACGCGAGCGCCTAGCACTAGCGGTAAAAAGACCTTAAAGGTAAGCCCAAACATATGCCTGTGCGAAACGCTCGAAAAAAAGGTATTTTGCTCGCTAAAATTTAGCTCGTCCGCTAGATACTCGCTCTCTTTTATCATCTGCGCGAGCGACTTTTCTATCATCTTGCTCTTGCCACTAGAGCCCGAAGTTTGCAGGTAAAATTTAGCCTGCGGATCAAATTTAAGCCCCCTGGCGGTCTCGTTTGCAAGAAAATTTAAAAAATTTTCGTCGTTTACGGCGGTCAAATTTGCCTCATAGATCGGCTTTGCCAATACATAAGGTGCAGACCCGGCCAAAAGAGAGCCGAAAAATGCGACGTAAAATTTAAACGCGTCGTCAATGTAAATTTGTAGCTCCTTTACGCCCCCCTTTTCTAAAAATGCGGCAAATCTAAGGCACGCGTCAAAGACGTCGCGAGAGTCGTCCGTAAATCTAAAATTTTTTAAATTTTCCTCAAAGCTCATTATTTTTTATAAATCTCTTTCTAAATAAAATTTCCCCGAAAAATAGCGCCCCCATCAGCGCGTAAGAGACCGCGCCGCTATAAATGCTCCAGTAAAATTTATCTTCCATCAAGGCTAGCGCGAGCGAGAAGGCGGCGTTAAAAACAAAAAACGCGCACCAAATTTTGGTCAAATTTCGCGTATAAATCACGCCTTTTTCGTCCAAATTTGGCTCTTTTAGTTTTGCTATTTTGGTGATGACGGCTTCGTTTTTTAAGCTAAAAGCAAAAAAGGCCAAAAACGCCAAACTCACCAAAACCGGGTAAAGATACGCTAAAAATCCGCCTCTAAAAATCATACAAACTATGAAAAAAACGGCGGCCGCGATGCTAAGCTTCCTCTCAAAGCCGCTTGAGCACACCCCGCGCGCTATCCACAGCACAGCCAGCACCCAAACGACCCAAAAGGCAAAATCGCCCGCGAAAAATAGCGCGAACGGGTAGATGACGCTAACTACGCTTAGGGCGATTTTAAGCTTGCTCGTCAAATTTTTTAGCCACCGCGTTTACGATGTCTTCGAGCGTTT
Source organism: uncultured Campylobacter sp. (assembly GCF_938018145.1). Taxonomy (GTDB): domain Bacteria; phylum Campylobacterota; class Campylobacteria; order Campylobacterales; family Campylobacteraceae; genus Campylobacter_A. Next base: position 5,804 of record NZ_CALIII010000234.1, on the reverse strand, counting down.
TTACGTTTTTAAAGTCTTCAGGCATCAATCGGTGGCCCGTTTTGCGCTTGATGTGATCTATAAGATCGATCGCGTCGATGCTATCTATCTGCAAATCCTCGTAAATGCGCGTTTGCGGCGTGATTTTGGCCTCGTCGATCTCAAAAAGCTGCACGAGCGCTGACTTTAAAATCTCAAAAATTTCTTCCTGTCTCATCGTTATTTCCTATTTTCAAAGATGTATTGCGCGAGGCTTTTTACGCTGTAAAAAATCTCTTTTAAATTTGCGGTTTTAGAGTCCAGTACCAGGCCGTAGCTTTTTTGTACCGCAAGGCCAAGCTCAAGCGCATCGACGCTATCAAGACCTAGTCCTTCGTTAAAAAGCGGCGCGTTCTCGTCGATATCGCTTGGTTTCATATCCTCTAAATTTAAGCTCTTTATGATGAGCTCTTTTATCTCGTCTATTAGTTCGTTCATTGTTTAAACTCCTTTGTATAATTTTCGCTGATAAAAGCGTGCAGCTCTCTAGCTCTGATCGGGTTTGGTCTATCCGCGCAAAATCCGTCTAAATTTAGCCTAAAAAGCTCTTTGAACTCGTATTTTATCATAACGCTCGGGGTTTTGTACCAAGGCTCGTTTTTTTTGAGGCTGGGCGGGTCCATTTTAATAGCTATGGCGACTAGCTGTTTTGCCGCATTTACCGCGATGTAGGCGGCTGCTTTGTGAAAGACTATCTCGCCCGCCGTGCGCGTGCCTTCTGGAAATATTATCAAGCTCTCGCCGCTTTTTAGTGCGTCCGCGCTTTTTTGCAAGAGCTCCTCGTTTGCGGTATTTAGGATATATCCGCAGGATTTTATCGCCGGAGCTAAGAATATATTTTTACCAAGGCTTGCTTTTACCACGCAGTTTGCACGGCGGATGAGAGCTATCAAAAAGACGACGTCTAAAAGCGAAGGGTGATTTGCGATGATTATCTGCGAGGCGGAGCCAAGCCCCAAAGGAAGGTCAAATTTGGTGCGCTGATAGCCGCAAATTTGCGTAGAAAATATAAAAAATCTCCAAGCCAAACGCACCAGATCGCGGCAAAAATTTCGGATAAATTTAAATTTATAAAGCCCAAGAAGCGCAACCGGAACAAAGATCAAATTTCCAAGCGCGCAAATGAGTCCAAATAGCGCGAAATTCGCCCCTACGATAAAAATTTTAAACCAGTGACGAGGGCTCATAATCCCACCGCCAAGCGGAGTTTTTATCCGCGCTTTGCCAGGAGCATTTTTGCTTCGGATCAAAATTTTGCAGGAATTTAACGAGCAAATTTTCATCCGTTTTGCCGCTAATTTCGCCTTGCGATAGGCTCAAATTTTCGCCCTCGCTAACTAGCAAACAAACCATACAAGAGGGCGCAGACTCGTCAAAATACTCCTGCGAAATGCTCTCGTGATAGGCTAAAACCAGAGCGTTTTTGGCTCCGCTTTTTAACATCAGATGCGCCTGCACCAGTGCGTACTCTAGCGGTGCGTATGCCGAAACGGCGGAGATTTCACTGCGATTTTTAAAATTTATCGCTAAAAGCGAGGAAAGGGCGTTGTGTACCGAGAGCGAAAACGAGGTCGGCGAGATGAGCTCGCCGTGAGCTAGCGTATTTTGCAGCTCAAAACAGCGATTTATCTCACCTTCGTACGAGCTAAACACGATAGGCATATCAAGCGGCGCGATGTTTTTGGTTAGATCAAAGGCGCACTTTGCCGCGCGGCTAAGCCTGCGCCGCTCAAGCGGAGGCACGTGCGAGACGTCAAGCTCCCTCTCGTATGCCGCCAGCTTCGCGTCCTGCGCGCCGTTAAAAACTACCGCATCGAAAAAATCGAGTTTAAAATTTAGCCTCATTCGCCCCTCTCGCCGTTATTTTGCGATATCGCCTTTTAGCGTTACGCCGGCCATCAGAGCACCGGCTCCGCACTGAAACTGCGTTTTGGAGTCAAAAGGCTGTTTTTTGTAGTAGCCAGTTAAATTTACCACCTTCGCGCCGCCCTCTTGCACTGCGCGCTCCTGGAAGGTCTTTATCGCCGACAAAAATGCCCACTGGCACGCCTCTTTGTCGCTTTTATTGAAGGCGTTGGTTTTTTTGTTTGCCATTAGGTCGCTTTTGATGATGCCGCCTTTCGTACCAGAGCCGAAGCTTAGCTTGATGTTTGGATTTAGCACCTCTTTTGCCTTTGGCGAGCTTAGCGCCTCCTCGATCGAAAAGCTAAGCACGTCGTCGCGCGCGCTCAAATTTAAAGCCAAGGCGCAAACGCCCGCTAAAACCAGTAATTTTTTCATTTTTTCTCCTTATTTCAAATTTGCTTTCAACGCCACCGCAGTCGCCATATTTCCGACCGCGCATTGAAATTTATCCTTGCTGTCTAGCAACTTATCCTTATAGTTTCCTTGTATGTTCACGACGCTGTTTTTGCCCGCGTTTTTCGCCGCCGTTTGCAGATCGACCAAAACCTTGACAAATACGTATTCGCAAGACTCCTTATAGTTATCCTCGCGCGGGTCTTTTACCGCGTCGCCGAAACTATCTTCCTCGACCGCGCGGTATTTGTTGCTACGCCTTTGCGATTTTACCGGCTCTAGCTCCTCGTCCGTCTGTTTAGAAAACTGCAAGCTTATATCTTTTAGCAGATATTTCTTTGCAAATTTAGACTCCAGCGCGCTTGCGATATCGTGCTCGTAAAACTCGTCCTTTGCTGTCGTAAAAGAGCAAATCAAAAGCAAAACAGCCAAAATTCGTTTCATATTTTACCTTCAAATTTTAAATTCTTTTAAATATCAGCGATGTATTTACTCCGCCGAAAGCAAAGTTGTTGCTCATCACAAAGTCCGTATCTATCGCGGTTTGCTCGGTCAGGTAAAAAAGCGGCGCGCAACTAGGATCGACGCGGGTCAAATTTATCGTAGGGAAAAATCTTTTCTCCCGCATCATCATCACGCTAAATATCGCCTCCAAACCGCCGCAAGCTCCCAGCGTATGACCGAGGTAGCTTTTTAGCGAGCTGATAGCGATCTTATCGCCAAAAAGCTCGTTTGTAGCGATACTCTCGGCGATGTCGCCGTGCTTAGTCGCCGTGGCGTGAGCATTTACGTAGCCGATCTTTTCGGGCGTTAAATTTGCGTCTTTTAAAGCTAAAACCATCGCGCCTTTCATCGTCGCGCTTTGCGGGCGCGTTACGTGCGAGCCGTCGCAGTTTGAGCCAAAGCCCACGACCTCGGCGTAAATTTTAGCTCCGCGTTTTACGGCGCTCTGCTCGCTTTCTAGCAAAAGTATCCCAGCACCCTCACCTAGCACAAGCCCGTCGCGCCCCTCGTCAAAGGGAGTCGGCGAAATTTCAGGCGAGCCGTTTTTCACGCTAGTGGCGTAGAGCATGTCAAACACATATGCCTCGCTCGGGCACAGCTCCTCAGCGCCGCCGGCTAGCATCATGTCGATCTTGCCGCTTTTGATGCTCTCGTAGGCGTATCCGATCGCGTGCGATCCGCTCGTGCAGGCCGATGATGTCGGGATGATGCGCCCTTTTAGCGAGTAAAAAAGCGCGATATTTGCCGCCGTGGTGTGAGGCATCATCTTGATGTAGGTGTTGGCATTGCACTCGTTTTCGCCGCGCTCTAGCAGCTTTGCCATCGCTAGTATCGACTCGGTGCTACCCGTAGACGAACCGCAGGCGACGCCCAGTCTGCCGTCCTGTACGCTAGGATCGAGGCTTGCGGCGTCTAAATTTTCGCCTCGCATGAGCCCCGCGTCTCTTAGCGCCAGCCCCGCCGCCTCTACGCTGTACATCGAAACGGTGCCCAGGCTTCTTAGCTGCTTGCGATCCCACGAGCTAGGGCACTCATAGCCCTCTATAGGTGCGGCCAGGCGGGTATTTAGATCGGCGTATCTATCCCACTGAGGCATGTATCTCACGGCGTTTCGACCAAGCTCAAATTTGGCCCTTATCTCATCCCAGCTCTTGCCAAAGGCGCTCACCATGCCCATGCCCGTTATAAAAACTCGCATCAGCAAAGCCCTCCGTTTACGCCGATAACCTGCCTCGTTATGTAGGCTGCGCCCTCGCTTAGTAAAAACTCGACTAAAGGCGCGACCTCGTCTGCCCTGCCCGCTCTTTTGGCTGGGATCGCCTTTAATATCTCCTCGATCGGCAAACCGCCGTCCGTCATATCGGTCTCGATGAGTCCGGGCGCGATGCAGTTTACGGTGATATTTCGCGAGGCAAGCTCGACGGCGAGAGACTTTGCCGCGCCGATGAGACCAGCCTTGCTTGCTGCGTAGTTACTCTGACCGCGGTTGCCGATGACGCCCGAAACCGAGCTCATGACGACGATACGAGCCGGCTTTTTAGCGCGGATCATAGGCATGAGAGCGGGCTTTAGGACGTTATAGAAGCCGTTTAAATTCGTATCAATAACACTAAACCAATCCTCATCCTCGATCGCTACGAAGGTATTATCGCGCGTGATACCGGCGTTTATCACGACAGCGTAATAAGCTCCGTTTGCCTCTATATCGGCCTCGATCGCCACCCGTGCCGCCTGCGTATCTGCTACGTCAAATTTTAAAGCGCTCAAATTTAACTCGTTTTGTAAATTTAATAGCCGCTCGCTCGCGCTTTTGCCGTGCAGCACGACCTCATATCCCGCCGCCGCCAGCCGTCTAGCCACCGCTTCGCCGATGCCGCGACTTGAGCCCGTTATCAGCACTCTTTTACTCATCTAGTATCCTTTTTACGTATTCCTCGTCCGGGCTTAGCACGTTTAGCGTCGCGCGCGCTCCAAGCTCGCCGTTTACGTAAAGCTCGCAGTCGTAAACGCCAAAACCGCTTGCGTCTTGTATCGAGCAGGCAGCATCGATGACGACTTCGTCTCCGACCTGTAAAAACGGCTTAAATATCTCAAATTTTCTACTGCCTAGCAAAAAACCCAGGCCAAATTTCATACCTTTTAGTTCGCGCATCTTTGAGTCGTAGATACCCAGCGACTGCGCCATCATCTCGACGGTTTTGTGCATGGCGAATTTGCCGTTTGAAAGAAATTTATTATCCTCTTTTATCAAGCTTTTGGTTTTTATGCGCCCATCTTCAAATTTAAGCACCTCGTCAATAAAAACGATCGCCGTACCGTGCGGGAGATAATCTCCAAGGCTCATTTTGCCCTCCCAAACACGATCGCTGCATTGTCTCCGCCAAATGCAAACGACAGCGACATGGCCGAATTTACGACCGCTCTTTGGCCGAATTTTACCAAATTTATCCCCTCTATCTCATCATCGTAAACGCCATCGTAAACATGCGGCGGCAGTGCGGTTTCGCCTCTAGCGCAAAGCATGGCGCAAATCGCACTCTCGATGGCTCCCGCGGCTCCTAACGTGTGGCCGATCAGGGGCTTAACGGAGCTCGCAAAAACGCGCGGCATGAGCGAATGCACGATCTTTGCCTCGATTTTATCGTTTGCCTGCGTGCCGGTACCGTGTAAATTTACATAATCTACGCTGCTTAAATTTGCCGCCTGCAGCGCCTTTTGCACGCACTGCGTTTGCATCTGTCCGCTAAAATCGGGCTGCGTCATATGAAACGCGTCGCAGTTTGAGTGCTCGCCTGCGATAACTACGTTTGAGATTTCATCCCTGCTCGCCACGAAAAAGGCCGCGCCTTCGCCGATATTTATGCCGTCGCGATTTTTAGAAAACGGATTGGTCTCGCGCGCGCTTAGGATGCCTAGGCTATCAAAGCCGTTTATCGTTAGCGTATTTAGGCTATCCACGCCGCCGCAGATCACCGCGTCGCAGA
>NZ_CALIII010000233.1 GCF_938018145.1 uncultured Campylobacter sp. | reverse complement strand
TTTAGACTCTTTAACCCTAACGGCAAGAAAAATATATCCAAAAAACTAGCCATACAGCGCGCTCCAAACGGACTACGAAGCGCTAAAATCTAAGCCTTGGCACGATATCCGGACGAGTCAGTCTATAGCGTTTACGATGAGTTTTGTAACTTTCTTAAAATATTTCGCGCGAAATAGGCTAAATTTGCTTCATTTTCACGTTTAAATTTACAAGCCTATAAACCAAAGTAAGCAAATTGATTTTGCTACTGCACCAACCAAAAATCACCGTCAAATCGTCGTTTTTTAGTCGGTCGGTATCTTATGTAAAATTTGCTTTTTTTCAAAAACCGTCGTCAAAATCGGCTTTTTTTAGCCGGTCGGCATTTTGTGCAAATTTGCTTTTTTGTTCATACGATTTACAAATTTATCCCAAGACCATTAAGTAACAAAAAAACAAAATTCGCTAAAATATCCGCAAAAATCACGCAAGGAGAGCAAATGAAATACGATTTTGACGCGCCTGTAGAGCGAGGCGGGACGTATTCGTCAAAGTGGAAAACAAGCGGCGACGAGCTGCCGATGTGGGTGGCGGATATGGATTTTAAGGTCGCGCCCGAAATTTTAGAAGCGCTGCAAAAGCGCCTGGATAACGGGGTTTTTGGCTACTCGTACGTGCCGCAGGAGTGGAGCGAGGCCATCTGCTCATGGTGGAGCAGGCGTCACGACGTCAAATTTGACCCGAGCTGGCTGATTTTTTGCACGGGCGTGATCCCGATCATTAGCTCCGCCGTGCGCAAATTTACGAGCGTAGGCGATAAAATCGTGATCCAAAGCCCCGTCTATCACGTCTTTTACCGCAGCATCGAAAACAACGGCAGGATCGCGCTTACAAACGAGCTAGCCTACGACGGGCGCGGCTACGATATCGACTTTGCCGATCTCGAAGAAAAGCTCGCCGATCCGCTAACGACGATGTTTATCCTTTGCAACCCGCACAATCCCGTCGGCAAAATTTGGAGCGAGGAAAAGCTAGCCAAAATCGGCGAACTATGCGCTAAACACGGCGTTTTGGTGATCTCTGACGAGATTCATTGCGACATCACGAGCCCGGGCAAAAGCTACGTGCCGTTTATCCGCGCGAGCGAGACTTGCAAAAACATCTCGATCACCTGCGTTTCGCCGACAAAAGCCTTTAACATCGCAGGCTTGCAAAGCTCCGCCGCCGTAGTGCCAAATCCAAAACTGCGCGCCAAAATGGCAAAGGCTATCAACGACGACGAGGTCGGCGAGGGCAATGCGTTTTCTTGTATCGCGGCGATCGCGGCGTTTGAGCGAGGCGAAGCGTGGCTCGAGCAGATGCGCGAATACGTAGAGCAAAACCGCAAAATCGTGAGCGAGTTTTTGCAAAACGAACTGCCGCAGATTAGGCTTGTAGAGCAGGACGCGACCTATCTGCTCTGGCTTGATTGCCGCGAAATTTGCGACGACGCGAGCGATTTTCATAAATTTTTACGCCAAAAAGCGGGGCTTTGGCTAAACGACGGCAACGCGTACAGAGGTGCTGAGAAGTGCTTCCTGCGCCTCAATATCGCCACGCAAAGATCGCGCGTGCTGGAGGGGCTAAAACGCCTAAAATCAGGTGCTCTGGCCTACGCGAAAAGTAGGGAATAATATATTTACGAAAAATTGGGATAAAATTTAGACCTTTTTGGTATGATTTGCGCGTCCGACAAGAAAACCTCCTTTTTGTAACGGCGCCTCGGCTCCCCCTGCCGAGGCGTTTTTGTCTTATTCATTAAGCTTTTTTAGTTATAATCCTTCTCATAAATTTACTCCGCCTAGCTCAAATTTAAGCAAATTTAGCGTTTCAGGCGAAAGGACGAAAATGCTAACTCACATAGACGAAAACAACCGCCCAAAAATGGTCGACGTAAGCGACAAGGGCGTAACTACGCGCATAGCCGTAGCAAGCGGCATCATAAAAATGTCGCGCGAAGCCTTTGACGCGATCAAAAACAACACCGGCAAAAAAGGCCCAGTCCTGCAAACCGCCGTCGTAAGCGCGATAATGGGCGCAAAAAAGACGAGCGAACT
>NZ_CALIII010000232.1 GCF_938018145.1 uncultured Campylobacter sp. | reverse complement strand
CGTCGTCTGCGACGCGCTGCTTTAGCGTTTGCGCAAGGGATTTTAGCCCAAGCTCATAGCTGGCCGCGGTCTTAGCCGTATCTAGGCGCTCTAGCTCCTCTTTTACCGCGCCTCTTACCTCCTCTAGGCGGCTAGCTAGCGCAGCTTTTTGCTCGTTTAGCTCGGCGAGCTTTTGCGACAAGCTCAAATTTGAGCCCGTTAGCTTTAAAATCTCGCTTTGCGTATCCGCCGCAAACTGCGCGCAGACGCGGCCGAGCTCCTTTTTATATGCCTCGATACCAAGGCGAGATTTTTGGCTACTAGGCCCAAAAAGCGTCTCGTAAAGATACTCCTTAAACTCCTCGACGCCGCTGTTTTGCCCGCCCTCAAAATAGCTTTTGGCGCTCACGGCGAAAAACTCCGCCCCGATACCCAGCTCCCGCGTGCGCTCCTCGACGCTCTTTTTGGCGTAGGCAGCGACCTCGTTTAGCTCGCCTTCTTTTAGCACGTCGGCGTGAGTTAGCAACACGGCGAGCTTTACGGCATGCGAGTTTTGCAAGCTTGAAACGATAAAGTCCAGATCCTTTTGCGTGGCGCTTTGCGAGACGTTCATCAGGTGCACCATCAGATCGCACTCCCGCATAAATCGCCGCACCAGCTCCTCGCGCGCAGCCACCGCGTCGTCGATGCCGGGCGTATCGATGATGCGCACGTTGTCCTTTAAAAGCTCCAAATTTTCGTAAAGCTCGACGCTTTTTACGAATTTAGCGTATTTGGAGTCCGCCGAGGTGTAGAGCTTGATCTCGCCCGTTTTGACGGTCTTGCTAGCGGGCTGGTCGGAGCAAATTTGATTCGCGCTAGAGCTTTTAAATGTGGCTTTTGATTCACCGCCGTCCGCGTCAAATTTGCCGTTTAAATTTTGCGCCGTTTCGCTCTCAAATTTGACGCCCAAATCGCCGTAAATTTGAGCTATTTCGTCATCTTGATCTTTTGCTATGCCAAGCTCTTTTAGCTCCGCCTTGCTCCAAAAATTTATCTTTGCAAAAGGCTCGGGCGAGTATTTTAGCACGGTCAAATTTACGGTTTCGGGCACGTTTGAGGCGCCCAGGATTTTCTTGCCCAGTAGCGCATTTAGCAGGGTTGATTTGCCCGCGTTTATGACGCCGGTGACTGCTACGTTAAACTCGAGCTCGTGCGCTTTTTGCCGCGCTTTTGTCGCCGCGTTTGCGACGTGCGCGCCCGGGTTTAGCGACAAAATTCGCTCGCAGATATCGTTTAGCGCGTCTATTTTTTGATGAAAGACGTCTGATTTTTTAAAATTTGCACCCTCTTGCTCGTTCCCTGCGGTCAAATCTGCGCCAAGAGAGCGCAAAAACGCCGCAAGCCGCTTAAAATGCGCGGCGGAGATTATATTTTCGGTTTGCAGGATTTCCAGTGCGGCGAGTAGTTTTGATTTTGAGATTTTTGCGGCTTTTAGAGCGTTTATCGCGCCTAGCTGGGCGCACTGGAGGCTGTATATATCGGCCTTTAGCCCAAGCGCGTGAAGGATATCTCTAAACTCCTTTAGCGCCATAAATCTATCGAAATTTTCAGCATCCGCCGCGAGTAAAACGGCGAGGCTTCGCTCGTCTGCGAGAATTTGCGTTTTGGGATCCAAAAAGAGCTTAAGAGCGCCCCAAATTTCGCTTAAAAATTTATCCGTATCCACCGCTTCGCCTTTGATAAAATTTGCGTCCGCAAGGTCGCTTTCGGGGCGAAATTTAGCATAAATTAAATTTAAACAAGCTTGGGCGGGTTATTTTCGTGATAAATTTAAAGAAGTCTGTAAGAGGATCAAATTTGACGGCAAAATCGCGTCAAATTTACATAGCGGCTCGCGGCTGAATGATGTTTTGATCAAATTTTTGCTCGGTGTCTTCGCTCATGATGTGAAGCACTTTGCTGCGTTTGATCTTCGCGTCGTTTTTAAATATCGCGCGCACCTTGTCCATGCCTGCGTAGAAATCGCGCATGAGCACGACGCAGATGTATTTGCCAAAAAACGTCGGCTTTATGACGCCGTTTTCTTCATAGATCGCGTTCACTAGCTTTAGCAAGCTAAGCTCGACAAATAGGTCTTTGTTGATGTTCCCATCGTTTTGTTCGTTGTAAGCTTTGATATCGACTGCGCCGTCAAAAAGCCTTGTTAAAAACGTATATTTTAGTCTCTCTTTTTTGCTAAATGCACATTTTGCGATGACAGGGCTTTGCCTATCTTTGACCTTTCTGCCGTAGTCAAGTAGGTTAAAGGCGTTTATCACGAGCTCGCCGTCTAAAAAGCTAAATGCGCCGCTGCCCACACCCACGTACTCTAAATTTGAGCCCACGTATTCGTCGCGAAGGTCTGCGCTTTTTTCATTTGAAAACCCCCAAGCATTGCTTTGTCTGTAGCCGCTTTTAGCAAATTCGCTCACGATGATCTCGTAAAATTCGCGCTCGTTATCGACGTTTGAGACGCCCAGCGAGCGAGCGATGTTCTCTCTCGTTAGCTCTGATTTCATGAGCGGATAGAAGGTGATCTGCTGCGAAGAGATCGATTTTGCGACGCTTATGTCGTTTATGAGCTGCTCTTTTGTTTGATTTGGTAGGTTAAAGATGAGATCTAGGCTGATGACCGGGATCTTGCCAAGAGCCTTCTCGAGCTTTCTTTTCGTCTCTTCTGCCGAGCCAAATTTCTCATATCTGCCGACTCTTTTTAACGTCTCGTTATCAAAGCTTTGCACGCCTACGCTTAAGCGGTCGATAAGCCCGTCAAAACGGCTGAGGCTTTCTGGCGAGATGTGGTTTGGATCGCTCTCGGCCGAGATATCTTCGATGCTAAAGAGATCCTTTGCGAGTTTTAACGTCTTTTCAAGCTCAGGTTCGTTGATAAGCGTCGTGCCGCCGCCCACGTAAAACGAGCTAAAATCAAAGCCAGCCTCTTTTATCTGCCTCATCTCCTCGCGTAAATTTTCAAAGTAAATTTTCGCAAGCTCCTGCTCGTAGTGGTACTTGTGAAACGAGCAATACGGGCAAAAAGTGTGACAAAAGGGAACGTGTGCGTAGAGCATGTATTTTTTATCTTTTTTTGGAGTTTTAGTGTAAGTTGTGGTCAAAATGTCTATGTTAAATTCGTTGTATAGTGATTTTTGAATAGAATTATGAGCGTAATTTACTGCAAATTTTTCTATAATATTCTTAAATCCCACAATTAATTCCTCTTTTTAATTTTTATCGCGTATTTTACTTAGGTTTTGCTTAAAATAAAATTTTAAGGGGCTAGTCTAGCCTATTTAAATAAATTTAACGTAAATTTCGGTGTGGAAATTTACGGTTGCGCTTATATATCTTTTTATATAGACTGCGCTAAATTTTATCCCGAGGTAGCTCAAAAAATAAGTTTTATCCAACGCAGTTTGAGCGGTCGTGCAGCTTTAATCGAAGCTGTTGTTTTAAATTTCGGCACTGCATAGCCTAAAACGACTACGTAAAGATAAGTTTCAAGAATTCTTAAATTTAGGCCAAATTTAGCCAAGCGTCAAATTTGATCTAAAACCAAATTAAGCAAGCGCTTTAATGATATCTTTCCAGCCCAAATACCCGGCTAAATCAGCTGCGGTTTTGCCGCTTTTCGTGCGCGCGTTTTTGTCGGCGCCGTTTGCTAGCAGTACGTTTATGAGCGTTAGATTGCCCGCGAGCGCCTCGTGGTGCAGCTGCGTAAATCCGAGCTCATCGGCGTCCGTGAGGATACTTGGGTTTTCTTTGACGTATTGCTCAAATTTCTCGCGCACATTTTTACACATCGGGTGCTCGATCAAATTTTCCGGGTGTTCTTTTTGTTCGTAAACGACTAAAATATCGTTAAAATCGCCAAAATCAAGCCCCCACGCTTTATCGTGCTCTTTTAGCTCGCCCTTTTGCATACGCGAGCGCATCGCCTGCACGCTAAAGCCGCCGTATGCGCGTCCGCCCACCGCAAACATCCAGTCGCTCATCTCGTCTATCTTTGCGTTCACGCGGTCGCCGTTTTTTACGTTTTGCACGGCGTCAGGCTCGTTTACGAGCGTGCCAGAGATAGTCTCGCCGTCAAAATCCATGTCGTTTATCCACATGTGCTCGCCCACTTCCTCGCCGTCCACTACGTCTAAAAAGCAAATTTTAACCATCGCGAAATCAAGCCCCGGCACGACCCTGTGGCGCTCCCAGTAAAGCTCGCGCCAAAAATACCTAAAACTCTCGCGTGCCTGCTCGAATGCGCGCTGCATATAGTCCTCTTCGTTACTTGCGAAATAAATCGGCATTTGCTCGCCCAGATCTACTTGTTTGCCGAAAATTTTCTTAAAAAAGCCCATTTTTTATCCTTATTTATTTTTAGATTGAGAGCTAAAATTTCGATACGTTAAATTTGCGGTTAAATTTGACGAACCGCCAAATTTTGAATACAAAAATCAAGCGACGGTTTCGCGAGACGAATTTAAATGTTGCGACGAAAAATTGAGCGTGCGCTAGGCATGTAGCCTGCGGAGCGAAATTTTTCTAGCTCATTTAAAGGCGCTCGCGAAAATACCCGCTATTTTAAGTTTTTAAAGCTAATCGGTAGCTCTAAATTAAGCCCCTTCACAAGCCTAATGCACTCCTGCAGATCGTCGATACTTTTGCCGCTCACACGCACCTCTTCGCCGCGGATCGCCGCAGTTACTTTTAGCTTTGCGTCCTTGATCGCTTTGGTGATTTTTTTCGCGTTTTCGCTATCTAGGGTGTCGTTTAGCTTTAGCGTCGCCTTTAAATTTGCGCCGCTCGCGCTCTCGCGTTTGCTTTCAGACACGGCTACCGGCGGGATATTTCGCTTGATGAGCTTTGAGATCACGATGTCTTTTAGCGCGTCGATTTTGTTGTCGCTAGAGCTAAGAAGCGTGATGATTTTTTCCTTTTCGTTTAGCTCCACCTCGGCCGCAAGCCCCTTAAAATCATATCTCGCCGCGATCTCTTTTTTCGCCGTCTCCAGCGCGTTTTTGACCTCCATCATATCGACCGCCGCGCTTATATCAAAACTATGCTCAGTTGCCATTTTTATCCTTTCAAAAATTCTTTTATATTTTCTACGATCATCGCTACGAGCCGCTGCCTAGCCTCAAAGCTCGCCCAAGCCACGTGCGGAGTGAGTATCAAATTCTCCTTATTTTTGATACAAAGCAGCGGATGATCCGCGCGCATAGGCTCGGTCTCTAGTACATCCGAGGCAAATCGTAAATTTCGCCCGTCTATCGCGCGAGCAACGGCGCTCTCATCCACTATGCCGCCGCGACCGAAGTTCATCAGTATGGCGCCCTCTTTCATCAAATTTAGCTCCCGCTCGCCGATCAAATTTCGCGTTTTTTCATTCAGTGGAGCGTGGATACTCACGATGTCGCAGTCACCCAGAAGCTCGTTTAAATTTAGCCTTTTAAACTCGGCGTTTGCGTTTGCGCCGCTAGTTGAGTAGTAGCTCACATTCGCGCCAAATGCCACCGCGATGCGCGCCACGCCCCTGCCGATCTCGCCAAGTCCGATGACGCCAAAGCTCTTGCCCGCGATCTCGCCGATACTGCGGTCTAGATTCGTAAAAATTTCGCTCTTTGCCCACTCGCCGCTTTGCGCGTAGTTATCGTAAAATTTGATGCGATTAGTCAGCGCAAAAAGGCAAGCGAACGTATGCTGCACGACGCTAGCGGTGGAGTAGCCCGCGACGTTTTTTACCGCGATACCTTTTGCTGCGGCGTGCGCGAGATCGACGTTGTTCATACCCGTCGCACTGATGCAGATTAGCTTTAAATTTGACGCATCCATCACGTCTTTGTCGATCACGACTTTGTTTGTGATGACGACGTCCGCGCCCTTTAACCGCTCTATGCGCTCGGCTGCGGCGGTCGTCTCAAAGCTAACAAACTCGCCAAACTGCCCAAAAACGTCCAAATTTACGTCGCTTCCAAGCGTCGCGGCATCGAGGCAGACTATTTTCATTTTGCGTCCTTATTTGATAAAGTGCCCCACGAATTTGGAGTAGTTATCTAAAATTTCGCCGCCCCTGCGGTATCCCAGCGCGCACGCCTCGTAGGCGAAAAACACGCCAGCTTGGTAGCTGTTGTTGGCGGCGTCTTTGTTAAATTCGTAAAATTCCTGATAGATCGCGCGGTTTTGGCCGTAGTCGCCGCCATTTTGCGAGCTAATGCTACCGTCGGCCTCTATCACGCTCACGTTTGCGCCCTCTCGCCCAAAAACTGGCTTTTTCACGCATTTTTTGCCAGCTAACGGCTTGTCGCTAGCTTGCAGCAAAAGCGGGTGATTCGGATAGAGATCCCATAAAATTTTCAAGATACCTTTGCTTTGGAAAAGCAGCGTGTATGCGGGATTTAGGATGATGGCTTTTTGATTTTGGACGATATTTTTTAGGATGATGGCTAGCTCGCCTTCCTCTACGGCGATGTCCTCCCACGGCACGAGCTTGAACCAGTACTCGTAGTTTTCTCCGTCAAAAAACACGCCCTCCTCGTCGTTAAATACGACCTCGTGGGCGTAAGCAAACGCCGT
>NZ_CALIII010000231.1 GCF_938018145.1 uncultured Campylobacter sp. | reverse complement strand
GACCTTTGTTATACCCCTCGATATATCTGAATCTAGATAAGACTATTTTAAAGGATTCCACGTCGTCTAAAGTGTATTTATCGCCGAGCTTGACGTAGTTAAAATTCCTACTAGTAAGCGTCGAAAAATCGCTAAATTTTTGTTTTAAATTTAGCGTATAAATTGCCGTATGAGGCGTATCGTTATCGCAGCGGTTAAATTCGCTTTCATCGAAGGCAAGCGCGAGGCAAATTTCATCTCCGCAGATTACCTTTATATCTTTGGCGCGGCTGTTTATACGGATGGTTTGGCGCCAACCCTCGCCCTCTATCTCAAAGACGTTGCGAGCGAGCTTTTTAGCTATTTCATCTCCGACATAGCCTCTGGCTTCTGGTTTATCAGCCCAACCAAGCGCAGAGTAGTTCGGTTTTTGCGGAAAATCCGCAAGCGGAGTTTGAAGCTCGCTTATGGCATTTAAATTTTCCTCGGTGCCTTGCGGAGCCGCAAAAGAGGTGCCTCTCATAGAGTGTAGATTAAAGAAACCGATAAATTTTCTGACAACTTTATATGCAGTTTGAGAAAATATCTTGGCTTCGTTTTCAAAAAGCGAAATATCGTAGATGCCGTATTCATAATATTTAAGTTCTCTTCTTACCCACATCTCATCCGGCGAGCGGTCGATCTCGTCGTATCCATAGTAGAGCTCCGGCATGTTTTTCTGCAGCAAAAAGTCGTCGCTGTCGTCATCTTTGTATCTAAGCCAGACCCCAAAATCGTCCTTAATGTATAGATAATCAAACTTCGCGCCTCCTGCGAATTTTTTCTCGCCTAGCCAAAATACGGGCCTTTTTTCTTAGGATCGGCAAAGCGGCAACTGGAGGTAAGCCTTGTAGCTCTTTTTCAAATTTCTCATCGATATAATCGCAAGCGCTAGTGGGCATACCAGGATCGCAACCCTCGGGCGTATCGACCGAAAAAAGCGAGGTTAGGATTAAATATACAAGTAGCACAAAAACCACGCAAGCGCCGCCTATAACCCAAGCAACAATTTTTAAAATTCTTTTAAAAGTTTTCATATATAAATTTTATACCATTTCGCCTGAAAAACCACAAATTTTAACTTCAAATTTACCTTTTTGCCGCGTCAAATTTAGGTTTCTTTCGCTGATTTATACCCAAAATGCGAAAATTTAATTTTTAAATTTTCTAAAACCTTAAGAAATCAAACTAAGTTTAGGATATATTTTATCTTTTTATATCAAATTTGACCGAAAAGGCGATATTTTACTTATTTGATAAGAAATTTCAATATATAAACACTATCAAAAACCGCTTAAATTTGAAAAAATTAAGCTAAAATTTTAATCAAAAATTTATAAAATTTGTTATATTATCCTCGCGAAAATAAAAGGGATAAAATATATCCTAATTGATAAAGGTCAAGCGTGAGAGTATATCTAGACAACAATGCCACGACGATGGTCGATCCCGAAGCTTTCGAGCTTATGAAGCCGTTTTTCTGCGAGAAATACGGCAACCCAAACTCGCTTCATAGATTCGGCTCCGAGACGCACCCCGCGCTTCGCCGCGCGATGGATCAGCTCTATGCGGGCATAAACGCGAGCGATAACGACGACATCGTGGTCACGGGCTGCGCCACCGAGAGCAACAACTGGGTGGCTAAGGGAGTATTTTTCGATCATATATTAAATAAAGACAAAGATCACGTCATCATTAGCGCCGTCGAGCATCCGGCGATCTCGGCAACCTTTGAGTTTCTCAAAAAATACGGCGTTCGCGTGAGCCGCGTGCCCGTAAACGAAAACGGCCTGCTCGATCCAAACGACCTAAGAAAGCTCATCGACGACAAAACAGCGCTCGTTAGCATCATGTGGGCAAATAACGAAACGGGCACCATTTTCCCGATCAAAGAGTGCGCGACAATCGCTCACGAGTACGGCGCGCTGTTTCACACCGACGCGACGCAAACCGTCGGCAAGATCAAGATAAACGTGCGCGAGATGGGCATGGACTTTATGAGCTTTTCGGCGCATAAATTTCACGGACCAAAGGGCGTAGGCGGCCTGTATATCAAGGACTCGCAAAAGCTAACGAGCCTGCTTCACGGCGGCGAGCACATGGGCGGCAGGCGCAGCGGGACGCTCGATGTCGCAGGTATCGTCGGCATGGCGCAAGCACTGGAAAACAGTAACAAGCTAATCGAGTTTGAAAATCTGCACGTTAGACGCCTGCGCGACAAGCTCGAGGACGCGCTGCTACAGCTACCTGACGTCTCGGTCGTGGGAGAGCGCGCTCACAGGCTGCCAAACACCATCCTGGCCGCCATAAAAGGCGTCGAGGGCGAGGCGATGCTGTGGGATCTAAATCAGGCCGGTATCGCGGCATCTACGGGCTCGGCGTGCGCGTCCGAGACACTAGAGAGCAACCCGATAATGGAAGCCATCGGCGCTAGCAGCGATCTGGCGCACACGGCGCTAAGGCTGTCGCTATCGAGGTTTAACACCGAAGAAGAGATCGACTATGCGATAGAGCATATCAAAAAGGCGGTGGTGAGGTTGCGAGCTATTTCAAGCACGTACGCTTACAACCCTAACGGCAAGTAACGGCTTGTCTTTTGAGCGCCTTTGAATGAGTTTGAAATTTTCGCCCTGCGGCAGACTATATGTCTAGCCTTGGGACGCAAATTTCCGCACAACATTCAAATTCATCTCAAAA
>NZ_CALIII010000230.1 GCF_938018145.1 uncultured Campylobacter sp. | reverse complement strand
TCGTATGGCAGCTAACGCAACCGTTATCAAATACGAAGTGCTCTCTTTTCTCTCTGTTTTTATGCCAGTCTATAGCCTCCGGATCTTTAAAGAAATGAACGTATCCCTCCATTACTCCGTTTTTAGCTTTAGTTAAAACGTATTTAGCCAGGTTGTCGTGAGGTATGTGGCAGTCCACGCATTTAGCCCTTACTCCGCTTTTGCCTTTGCCGCTGTGAACGTCGTTACTATAAGCTATAACCATAGGATCCATCTCGTGGCATACTACGCAAAACTTCTCTCCGCTAGTTTCTTCTAGGGCGTAATGCACGGGAAGTACGACTAAAAACCCTATAATGCCGCTTACTAATATAATAAGCGCTAGTACTTTCTTTGAAATTTTCATGGCGTTACCCCCATCCATTGCGGAACTTCGTGTTCGTGGCACTCCGTGCACATATTGGTTGATTTTTTATGCTCGTTGTGGCACTCGTCGCAGTATAGCGTAGGGCCGTCGTGAACCGAGTTGTGGGGATTTGCTTTTAGCAGATCCATGTATTCTAGTCTTTTAGCTATCTTTTTCTTGTCGCCGTGACAGGATATACAGCCTTTATCGCCTATGGATTTAAATTTACTAGCGTCGTTTCCTTGTCCTTCGTGACAATCAAGACAGGTGAAGCTTAGCTTTTCGTGATGAGGCTTTAAAGGGTGTTTGGCTCGCAGCTCGTCGGTGACGTTAAGATCTACTAAAGACGTTATCTTTGCGCTTGGTGCACCTGCGCTAAATGCAAAAGAGCATAATAGCACAGACGCGCACAAGGCGAGAAACGCTTTGTGTTTCATGCGAATTCCTTTCGGATGTCAAATTTACAAATTTAACTGCAAATTCGGCTTTAAATTTAAAAAGATCGCAGGCTGAATTCTCGAATTTAGTCTTAAATTTAACCTGCGATACGAAATAAAAACGGATTATCGCGAGTTTTAGGCGAGGCGGATCTAAATTTTAGAGCGCAGATAGAACATTTCGTTCATCTAGCGATAAAATTTAGAACCAACGAAGCATAAACTCGCGAGAACTCCGTTTTACCAAATTTAGGCCAGATTTTCTCCGGCAATCATCCCAAACACTATACAATCGGTTATCGCAACCGTACCTAGCCTGCTCGCGCCGTGCGTGCCGCCTGTAATCTCGCCCGCTGCATATAGGCCAGGGATCGGCTTATTGGTCTTGCTTGAGATGACCTCGGCTTTGGTATTGATTTTTAGCCCGCCCATGGTGTGGTGAGGCTTCGGCGATAGGCGGATGACGTAGAACGGTCCTGCTTCGTTGATCTCGCTTAGCGCGCTTTCTTGTTTGCCAAATTCGTCTTTTTTAGCCTTGACGCCTTCGTTATATTTCTTGACGGTTTCTTTTAGCGCGTCTGCAGGCACGCCGTATTTTTTAGCGATATCATCCAGCGTAGCGCACTCGCCAACTATCTTGCCGCTACCCATGCCTTTTTGGATGATCTCTTCGCTTAGGTCTTTAAACGCCATTTTGGTGTCGGCGAAGGTTATCGGATATGCGCCCGGTTTTTCGCGTAAAATTTTAAACTCGGCGTCCGCGCGGGTTTTGCGGTCGGCTAGCTCGTTCATAAAGCGCTTGCCGGTGCGGATATCGACCGCGATGCCGTATTTAAAGGTGCCTTGCTGAGTTAGGATCGGAGCGGTGCCAAAGCCCTTTTCGTCCGGGCTCGCCCACGGACCAAACTGTATCCAGTCGACTTGCACCGGATACGCGCCGATCTCAAATGCTTTTAGCAGTGCGCCCGCAGTCGCTCCCGGATGGTTCGTGCTATCGACGTCGTCGGGGATGCGCGGGTCTTGCAGCTTGCGGAAAATTTTATCGCGACAAAAACCGCCGGCCGCTAAAACGACGCCTTTGTTCGCTTTTAGCGTTTTTTTCGTGCCGCTCGTGTTTTCTAGATCGTCGCTGTAAAGCTTATCGTCGAACCTATACTCTTCTCTGATCGTTACGCCCACGACGCGGCCGCTCTCATCTAGCACGAAGTCGTCAAATTTGGCGCGGCGGCGAAGCTCGCAGCCTTTGTCTTTTAGCGCTTCGAATTTCTCAAGCATCGGCTGGATGTAGCCTGAGCCGCTATCGTTTGTGGTTAGCAGCGAGCGAGCTACGGTGTGACCGCCGAAGTGCGCGCAGTGCTCTTTAAACTGAACGCCGTTTTCAACGAGGAAGTTATACGCGTCCATACCGCGATCAACCAAAGTCTCCAAAAGCTCGGTGTGGTTGATGCCAAGGCCGGCTTTTAGACAGTCTGCGATAAACAGCTCTTTGCTATCTTTGATGTTGGTTTTTGCTTGCACCGGATTGTTTGCGACCGCCATGCCGCCGCCATTGATTACGGAGTTGCCGCCGATGCGACCCATTTTTTCCAGGATTAGTACCTTGCTGCCTTTTTGCGCCGCTTTTAAGCCCGCCGCAAGCCCCGCAAAGCCCGAGCCGATGATGATCACGTCCCACTCTTCGTCAAATTTGACGTCTTTTGCGTTTAACGCGCTTGCTTGCGCATTTACCGCACCTAGCGCGAGTGCGCCCGCGCCCGCCACACCCAGCTTTAACAAATCGCGTCTTGACATTTGCTCTTGCATACATTCTCCTTTGGATGAAATATCATAACGGCATTATAATTATAATATCGTGAGTTTGCTGTGAGTTTTATTAAAAATTTGCTCTATCATAAATCTCCCTAAATTTAGGGGATTTAATGTAAATTTGACTAACGAGATATGAATTTATGAGATTTTATTTTTAAGATTTATCAAGATTTTTCTATTAAGGTATAATCTTTTATATAATTTTATTTTCAGATCGCAGAGTGCGATCAAATTTAACAAAATCCGATCGCACTCAAATTTCGCTTTTTACGAAAAATCGCAAAATTTAAGCTAATTTCAATATTATTTTGGGTAAATTTCCATTTTTCGGTCCCGTAGCTCAGTTGGTAGAGCACTACCTTGACATGGTAGTGGTCGATGGTTCGAGTCCATTCGGGGCCACCATTTCGCTTCTTTTGATTCAAATTTCATCAAATTTTACTTAATTCGTATCGTAAATCCAAACGTCAAATTTGCCCACTAAAGCCAAAATGTATTTATTTTCTAAATTTTAACTCGTTAGCGTCAAATTTGTGCAGGTTTTGGGAAATAAAATTTAAAGATTAAAGCGCAAAGGCAACCACTCCTTTGCGCAATTTGGGAGAAAAATGAATCAAAACAATGCAAAGACGAGATAAATGCATGATTCATTCGATGAAATATTAGCGATAGTTTTCTTAAAATATAATAAATTATATTGAGAATATTACCTATTTAACAATACTTAAATTTTAATCAATATATTCTATTATATTCAAAACTCAAATTTGACCGCCGTTTAAACCCAAATCAAATAAAACATTAAGTAAAGCTTAAAAACAATTTAGCTAAAATCCAACCCAATTCTTTCAGCGTAAGAAAGATGTTTCGATAAAAAGGACGCAAAATGAGCGATATCATCGCATACAAACTGGACGGAAACATAGTCGATACTCAGAGTATCAACGGGCGAGAAAACGCCGCAGAACCGATTTATTTTGACAACTCCCCAGACGCGCTAAACGTCATCAGGCACTCCTGTGCGCACCTCATGGCGCAGGCTATCAAAGAGCTTTATCCACAGGCCAAATTTTTCGTCGGACCAAACGTCGAGGACGGATTTTATTATGATTTTAAGGTCGACGAGGCCAACAGTAAGCTTAGCGACGAGGATTTAGAGGCGATAGAAGCCAAGATGAAAGAGCTAGCCGAAGCTAAGCTTGATATCGTCAAAGCAAGCTCCACAAAAGCCTTTATGAGCGATAAATTTAAAGACGACGAGCTAAAACAAGAGGTGCTAAAACGCATTCCAGAAGGCGAAGTCAGCAGCTACAAGCAAGGAAATTTCGAGGATTTATGCCGCGGACCGCACTTGCCAAATACCAAATTTTTAAAATTCTTTAAACTAACGCGAGTAGCCGGCGCGTATCTGGGCGGCGACGAGACGCGCGAAATGATAAACCGTATCTATGGCACAGCATTTGCCGACAAAGAGAGCCTAAAAGAGCACATCCGCATCATCGAAGAGGCCAAAAAACGCGACCACAGAAAGCTTGGCGTCGAGATGAAGCTGTTTACCTTCGACGAAGAGGTCGGCGGCGGCCTACCGATATGGCTACCAAACGGCGGACGTTTACGCTCCAAACTCGAGCAAATTTTATACAAAGCACACCGCGACCGCGGCTACGAGCCGGTTAGAGGCCCCGAGCTACTAAAAGCCGACGTGTGGAAAAAGAGCGGCCACTACGCAAACTATAAAGAAAATATGTATTTTACGACGATCGACGAGGCAGAATACGGTATAAAGCCGATGAACTGCGTCGGCCACATCAAGGTCTATCAAAGCGACATCCGCTCATACCGCGATTTGCCGCTTAAATTTTTCGAATACGGCGTCGTGCATCGCCACGAAAAAAGCGGCGTTTTGCACGGACTTTTCAGGGTGCGCGAATTTGCCCAGGACGACTCGCACATCTTTTGTATGCCGAGCCAAATCAAAGAAAATATCCTAGAAATTTTAAAATTTGCCGGCAAAATAATGGAAAATTTCGGCTTTCATTACGAGATGGAAATTTCGACCAAGCCTGCAAAAGCGATCGGCGGGGACGAAATTTGGGAAACGGCGACCAAAGCGCTAAAAGAAGCGCTTGA
>NZ_CALIII010000229.1 GCF_938018145.1 uncultured Campylobacter sp. | reverse complement strand
GAACTAGAAGAATTTTTAGAGTTAACTCTGACATATTCAGTGTGTTTTGGAATTTATTCGGTACGAAAATTTAAATAAAAACAACCTATATAAGTGCTAGCAGCTTTAACCCGTGGCACGAGTAAGTACCTTGCAAAATGACAATCTTAGGATGTTGAATAAGGTACCGTAAATTTATAGTACTGGATTAAAATTAAGAGATTAGTTAAGCACATGGGTTAGTAGTTTCTCTATATCTCCGTCGCAAGGAGCTATGTCGTAGCTTAGCAGCTTTGCCGTATCGCAGACGAGTAGGGTGGGGTCGTTCGCCCTGATAAATTTGGCATCGCTTTTTACGGCGATATCGTGCCCGCTTAAGCGATGTAAAATTTGTAAAATTTGCTCAATACTATAAGCCTTACCAGAGCCAATGTTAAAAATTTCATCGTTGGCTTCGAGTTTTAGTAGTTGCTCGTATATTCTCACGACGTCGTTTATGTCGTTATATTCGCGCTTTGGCGTCAAATTTCCGAGTTTTATTGTATGGGCTCTATCTTTAAAATGTCGCACTATTTTTGGTATGAGGAAATTTTCGCTTTGTCCAGTACCTGTGTAGTTAAATGGGCGCGCGATGATAAAAGGCAGTCCGCTTTTAGCTATTTGCTCCTCCATAAAAATTTTACTTTCGGCATATATGCTTTGTGGATTTAGTGGAGAGTTTTCGCACATGGGCATATCTCCTCCGCCGTAGACGCTAGCCGAGCTTGCAAAGATCGCCTTTTGAAATTTAATGTTGCTTAGAGCCTCTAGCAAATTTAGCGTACCGATTTCGTTTGCGTTTTTTATCTCGGCGGGACCCGCCATAGCAAACGAAACTGCGGCCAGGTGGATGATGTAGTCAAATTTGACGCTAAAAGCAGCTTTTATGCTGTCTTTGTCAAGCAGATCAAAGCGCGCGTGATGTGGCGCGCTAGGTCTCAGGGCGCCGCCTGAGACCTCGTAGTCTAGCCCGCTAAGGTATCGCTCTAGGTAGCGACCAGTAAAACCCTCGATCCCCGTAATAAAAACGCGCTTAGAACTCAAATCCCGCCTCGATGCGTCTTAGATCGGCTTTTATCATCATATCGCAAAGTCCCTTTAGATCAGTCTTTGCGCTCCAACCGAGCTTTTGCTTGGCTTTTGAGGCGTCGCCTATTAGCAAATCGACCTCCGCGGGTCTAAAAAATGCCGGATTTATCTTTACGATTACGTCGCCCTTATCGTTTAGTCCGACTTCGTTTATGCCCTCGCCCTCAAATTTTATCCCGATATCTAGCGCTTCAAAGCTAAGCTTCACAAAATCCCTAACCGTGGTCGTTACTCCGGTGGCTAGTACGAAAGTATCGGGAGCCTTGGCTTGTAGCATCGCGTGCATACCTTCGACGTATTCTTTGGCATAGCCCCAGTCGCGCTTTGCGTCTAGGTTACCAAGTTCTAAAGTCTTAGCCTTTTTCAGAGCGATTTTTGCGGCCGTATTCGTGATTTTTCTCGTGACGAACTCAAGTCCTCTTAGCGGGCTTTCGTGATTAAATAAAATGCCGCTTGAAGCGAAAATATCATAGCTTTCTTGATAGTTTACGGTTATAAAATGCGCATAAAGCTTTGCCACTCCATACGGCGAACGCGGATAAAAGGGCGTGGTTTCGCTTTGCGGGACGGCTTGGACTTTGCCGAACATCTCTGATGTGCTAGCTTGGTAAAATTTGATACTTTTATCTACCGTTTTGATTGCTTCTAGTATATTTAGCGCGCCGATACCCGTAGCGTTTGCAGTGTGAAAAGGCTCTTTAAAACTAACGCCTACAAAGCTTTGGGCGGCTAGGTTGTAGATTTCCTCGGGTCTTATTTCATTGACGACGCTTAGGATATTAAACGGGTCGGTTAGCTCAAACTCGACTAGATGAAAATTCGGCTCGTTTAAAAGATCTAGCTCGTTTAATCTCCAAAAATTCGGGCTCACCGCTCGTCTGTAACCGCCATAGATCTCATATCCCAGATCGATCAGATATCTAGCCAGATACGCGCCGTCTTGGCCTCCGACGCCCGTGATTATAGCTTTTTTCATTATTCTTCTCCGTTTTTTAAATGTCGCATAAAATTATGATCAGTATTTATGGCTTTAAAGATTCTTAAATAAAGACCGGCGATATTTTGCCAGCTGTTTTCTTCTAGCCATTTTATGCGCTTATCATAAATTTTACCATCTATTTCATTATTTTTTACTTTTTCGAGTTGTTCTAGGATATCCTCGTCGCTAAAACCGTCCGCCGCTATCGTGATATTTTGCATCTCGCTAAAGATTCTTGACGGCGTAACTATAACGTTTTTACAAAGACTTAGAGAGACTCTGGCTGCTGCGCTACTACCCTCGTCGGTCTGTCCGTACGGCAATACGATCGCATCGCAACAACTTAGTTTTTCGTTTACAGTTTCTATCGGTAAAAAACTCGTATGCCACTCTATTTTTTCGCTCAAATTTAGCTTTTCGCAAAT
>NZ_CALIII010000228.1 GCF_938018145.1 uncultured Campylobacter sp. | reverse complement strand
TGCGGCTCTAGATTTCAAAATTTAGCGCCGAATTTGATTAAATTTACGGCTACCGCGTGGCAAAGGGCAGGGGACGAGTTTCAAATTTTATCCAAATTTACGCAAATCTTTTGCGGTTTTAAGCTTCAAAATTTACGTCCGCAAAATACCCGTAAATTTAATCCAAAAGGCGGCAAATGTCCTTGCTAAAACCTCTTAAAAAAGCTTTTGCAGCACTTTCAGACCGTCAAATTTTACCTATATTTTTGCTTTATTTCATCACGAGCGCCGCATTTTTGGTCTTTTTTGCACAGATGTTTTACGAGCGCGAGAAGCATTTTATACTCGATCGCGACGTATTTATCGTGCGAGATTTGCAGCATCACCTGCAAAATAAACTGCAAAAAAACGGCGAGATAGACGACGATGATTTTGACGACGTCGAGGCTTTTGCCGTAAATTTAAAAACGGGTGAGGAGATTGAGGATGATTTTGAGCCGCGCGAGGGCATGCCGCAAAGATACAAGGACGGAACGAACTCTGTGGTGCAGTTTTACCTCAAAAATCGCCTCGGCGAGGAGGAGTACTATGTCGCCGTTAAGGTCGCAGATCCCGAGTTTGCGATTCTCACGCTAAAACTCAAGATAATATTTTTCTCGTTTATGATACTGCTTGCTATTTTAGTCATAGCTTATTTTATCATCCGTCTTTCGCTGCGTCCGCTTTACCGCCGCATCGACTTTTTAAACGGCTTTATCAGGGACACGACGCACGAGATAAACACGCCTCTTAGCGTTATTTTGATGAGTATCGAGATGTTTGAAACCGATCCGAAAAAATACCTAAACAACATAAAAACCGCCTCCAAAACGATCTCGACGCTATACGAGGACCTCACGCTAGTAAAGCTTAGCGGCAAAGAGGACGGCGCGGCGACGAGCTTTAGCCTAAGCGAGCTGGTGCGCGAGAGGATCGGGTATTTTGGGCTAAATTTGGAGCAAAAAAATATAAATTTAAGCACGCAAATCGCCGAGGTGCAGCTGCGCTCATCCTATAAAAAAACGCGAAAAATCATCGACAATCTACTAAGTAACGCCATAAAATACTGCGACGAAAACGGCCGCGTAAGCGTAAATTTAACCCCTGCTGCGCTCGCGATTTCAAACAGCGGCGCGGGCATCGCTAAGGAAAATTTGCCGCGGATTTTTGATCTTTACACGCGGTTTGACGAGCGAAACGGTGGCTTTGGCATCGGGCTTCATATCGTTAAAACTTTTTGCAAGGAACTCGGGTTTAAAATCTCGTGCAAAAGCAGCGAGGGGCTAACGGAGTTTCGCGTGGAGTTTGGCGGGAGTGCGGTTAAAATTTAAGAAAGCCGGGCTGTAAATTTAAGTTGTTTTAGTTTGTGCGGCAAGTTTGAGTTAAATTTTAAACCGTCAAATTTGACCCAAACCGCTAAACTTAAATTTGACGCGCAAGCGGGCTAAATTTAGAAAGTATGCAAAACCGAGAAGCCAAATTTGGCGTACCACTAGATAATATCCACGTTTATTTCGTTTTTAACCTCTACGGTTACGCTTTGGGTCGTGCCGTTGTATTCGGTGTAGTCTGTGCCTACGTTTCCTTGGGTAAAGTTTTTAAGATGCAGCGTATCTCCGCTCTCTCCGTCTATTTTTAGCCTGTTGTTACTGTCTGTCATATCAAGCACGTCCTCGGCGGTTATCGTGGTTTCGACATTATTTTCGGCGCCTCCTAGCTCGAGTTTTTCAAAGTCTTTGACTCTGCTAAAGTCTATGGTTTCGGAGATATTTAGCGTATCTTCGCCGTCGCCGCCTTTTATGACGGAGGTTGAGATGTTCGCTCCTTTTTCTATCACGACCTTGTCGTTGCCCTCGTCGCCTCTTATTTCGGAATAATTATCAAAATTTGCTCCGGCTTTTATGCTGATAGTATCGTCGCCCCTGCCTCCAAATATCATAGAGTGCGAGACGTTTGCGCCGCCGTTTATGTTTATGGTGTCGTTGCCTTCGCCTCCGGCTATGCGTGAGGCGTTTTGGATATGCGCGCCGCTGTTGATATGTATTTCGTCGTCTCCTTCGGCGGCGTTTATCTGGGCTTTATCGAGGATCGCTCCGCCGTTTACGTTTATGGTGTCGTTGCCCGTACCGGTGTGTATGTAGGTGCCTTGCTTAAACTCGGCTCCGCTGTTTAGCGTTACGACGTCTTCGCCTCTGCCCGTGCCGATACCTGCGGGGTTTCCAGATGTTGTAGCATTTTCAAAGGTGCTATTAGAGATAGTCACTTCGTCGTTATCATCCTCTGTAAATAGCTCGGAGTTTATAAATTTAACGCCGTCAAGCTCGATCCTT
>NZ_CALIII010000227.1 GCF_938018145.1 uncultured Campylobacter sp. | reverse complement strand
ACCGTCATAACCACGACTGGCTTTGAAAGCGCGCTAAAAGACGAGGCCAGAAACGTGACGGTAATAACTCAAGAGGACGTGAAAAACCGTGGATATCGCGATTTGGAGGAAATTTTAGATAAAGCCGCGGGAGTTAGCTTTGTAAACTGGGGTGCGGGTACTACGGTGGACATGCGAGGTCAGGGCAATCAATCAAACATTGCCGTCAAGGTGCTGGTTAACGGCGTAGGCGCAATGAATATGATTGACTCCACACCAAATCCAGTTCGGGTAAATTTGATCCCTATCGAGGATATCGAGCGAGTGGAAATAATCCCCGGCGGTGGAGCCGTGCTCTACGGCAACGGCACTAGAGGCGGCGTCATAAACATTATAACAAAGACCAGACCCAGGGATTTTTACGCGGGAGTCTCAAGCAAGCTTGGCTCCTACGGCTACAAAGACTTAAATTTAAACGTAGGTGGCACCGTAGCCGAGCGACTGTTTTTAAAGGCTAACGTAAAGGGTTTTAAAGAAAACACGTATAGATACGGCGGCGACATCAACGGCAAATATGCAAGCCTAGGCATAACCTATAAAATTTCGGATTTTCAAAGCATCTCGATAAATCCAAGCTACTATAAAGAAAAACAAAGCATCTCTCCAAGCCCGACCAAGGCTCAGCTAGCGCAAAACAGAAGAAGTGCGGGTGCGGGCGAAAACTCTGCAAACGTGCTAAAAAGAGTAGGCGTTAGTGGGGATTACAGCGTAAATTTCGAAAAAATAGAAGCCAGCGTTACACCGTTTTATCAAAAAATAGAAACGACGCTGGACGACTCTAAATTTAACGACAAAAAATACGGAGCGAATTTCAAAACCAAATACAAATACGGCAGCGGAAATTTTATCGGTGGCTACGACTATCAAAAAAACACCGGCGATAGATTTTTAGACTTTGCAACCGGACCTATGAAGTTTAACTACATCTACGATATAGAAAAGATAACGCACTCGTTTTATTTTCTAGAGACACACGATTTTACCGACGTTTTCTCGCTTAGCGCCGGAGCTAGATACGAAAATGCCGACTACGATATCTTTAGTAATCAAAAAAGAATAATGGGCAACTCCGTTTTACCAGTAGCCGGTATGCCTATGCGAGGAAACAAAAAAAACAACAACTACGCTTACGAGATAACGCCGAATTTTAAATATTCCGACAGCGGAAATTTATATTTTAGATTTGAACGCGGCTTCATATCTCCTACGCCGGTGCAGCTAATAGACAAGATAAACCGCACAACATACCGTATAAATAATCTAAAATCGGAAGTTTATCAGACCTACGAAACTGGCGTTAAAGATTTGGTTTGGGGTCAATTTATTAGCGCGACGCTATTTTTAACCGATACCAAAGACGAAATCGGCAGACAAACGCTGGGACCAAGCATCACCGACGGCTGGAGATACTACAACCTAACCAAAACTAGACGCTACGGCGCGGAGCTCTATGCGGAGCAGTACTTGCTAGATAGCCTAAGGCTTAGCCAAACCTTCTCCTACGTAAAGGCTAAAATTTCCTCAGGCGCCGACAAAGGCAAAGAGATCCCTTACGTGCAAAAGAGCAAATTTATATTAGGTATAGACTACGAGCCGATTAGGAAATTTAAAATTTTGACCGATATAAAATACGGCTCTAGCCACAAGACGGCTTCGTATAAAAAAGTAAACGGAAGAACTACGGTCGATCTAGGCGTTAGCTACGGGCCACTAAAGGGCTTTACCATAGCGGCGGGCGTGAAAAATTTGCTAGATAAAAAATATGACATCGACATAGACGTTCCCGCACGCGACAGAAACTACTACGTAGAGTTTAAGTATGCCTACTAAAAACGGAGTTACGGCGGTTTTGGCGGCGCTTACGGCGCTGCTTTTTATATTTTCGCTTAGTCTTGGCGGAGCCGATATCTCGTGGCAAGATATCATCAAATTTGCAAGCGGCGGCGAGATAGACGAGATAAAGGAAACTATCCTGCTCGAGATCCGCCTGCCGCGCGTCATCATGGCCTTTTTAATCGGCATGCTTTTGGCAAGCTCGGGCGTCGTCGTGCAAAGCGTGTTTTTAAACCCGCTAGCAGACCCCTACATCATCGGCATCGCCTCCGCCGCGACCTTTGGCGCCGTGGCGGCCTATCTTTTAAAGCTTCCCGATTTTTACTACGGCGTGTTTGCATTTTTTAGCGCGGCGATACTTTCGGTACTGATCTTTAAACTCTCCAAAAAAGGCAAATCCATCGCCACGCTTCTTATCATCGGTATCGCGTTTTCGTCGTTTTTGGGCGCGTTTACGAGCTTTGCGACCTACCTCATCGGCGAGGATAGCTTTAAGATAGTAGCGTGGATGATGGGCTACGTGGGCTCGGCAAACTGGGAAAAGATCGCCTACATCAGCGTTCCTCTCGTGCTATCTATGGCGTATTTTTACTTTAAGCGCTTTGAGCTAAACGTCATCCTAAGCGGCGACGAAGAGGCTCAAAGCCTAGGCGTGGACGTAGAAAAGATGAAAAAACGCCTACTCATCGTTTCATCTTTAGCCGTGGCGTTTTCGGTAGCGTTTACGGGCATGATAGGCTTTGTGGGGCTCATCATCCCGCATACGCTACGCATGATACTAAAAACCTCGAGCAACATCGTTTTGATACCCATTAGCGCCTTTGCGGGCGGGTTTTTCCTGCTAGCCTGCGACACGATAGGCAAAAGCGTCCTAAGCCCGACTGAAGTACCTATCGGCGTGGTTACGGCGTTTTTCGGCGCTCCGTTTTTTCTATTTTTAGCTATCCGCTCAAGCAGGAGCATATAAGGTGAAAGTAGAAAAACTATGCTTTAGCTACGGCAAAAAAGAGATACTAAAAAACGTAAATTTGAGCCTTGAAAACGGTAGGTTCGTAGGCATTTTGGGCCCAAACGGCTGCGGCAAATCCACTCTTTTAAAAAATATCCTAAGAATTTTATCGCCAAATAGCGGCGTGATCACACTAGAAAACAAAAAGCTGGAGGATTATTCGCTAAAAGAGCTGGCTAAAATTTTAGGCTTCGTCCCGCAAAAAACGGTTCTAAGTATGCCGCTAACGGTCGAGGATATCGTGCTAACGGGGCGCTTTTGCCATCTAAAAAGCCAGTTTAGCGGATACGACGCAAACGACGTAGCCAAAACCTACGAGATCATGCGCCTGCTTGACGTAGAGCGGTTTGCTAAACGCAGCGCCCACTCCCTAAGCGGCGGCGAATTTCAGCGAGTGCTGCTAGCTAGAGCGCTAGTTAGCGAGCCAAAAATTTTGCTTCTTGACGAGCCTACGAGCGCGCTAGATCTAAACTATGGGGTTCAGATGCTAAAGATCTGCGAGGATTTGACTAGAGAGCTAAATTTACTATCCGTAGCCGTGCTGCACGATCTAAATTTAGCCGCTATGTTTTGCGACGAACTCGTGATGCTAAAAGACGGCGAGATACGCTACGCAGGCACGGCAAAGCAGCTTTATACGAAAGAAATTTTATATGAAATTTACGGACTAGACTGCGAAATTTTAGAGCACGACGGGATGCCGTTCGTAGTGCCCGTAAAGCGATAAATTTACAAATCAAATTTGAAAGGATTTTCTATGAAAAAAATAGCCGCACTTTTACTTGCAGCCAGTTGTCTTTTGGCGAATTTAAGTGTAAACGCGCCCAAAAAGCTAGTCGTACTAGACCCATCAGTCGTCGAGATAGTCTATATGCTAGGCGCGCAGGATCAGCTAGCGGCCATCGCTACGCTTCAGTTTTCTAAAATTTGGCCGGAGGATCAAACCGTAAAGCTAAAAAGCGTAGGCACGTACACGAAGCCAAATATCGAGCAGATCGTCGAGCTAAAGCCTGATCTTGTTATCACCAGCTTTCACTCGGCAAACGTAAACGAGAGCCTTGCTAAATTTAACCTAAAAACCCTCACGCTAAAAGCCGATAGCGTCGGCGATATCTACAAAAATATCGAAGAAATCGGCAAAGTAACGGGCAAAGAGCAAAAAGCGAGCGAAGTCGTAAACGAGATAAAATCCAAAATCGACTCTTTTGCAAACAGCGAGGTAAAGGGCAAAAAGATACTAGCGGTATTTTCCTCGACGCCGCTTACGGGCTTTAGCTCAAAGACGCTGCCGGGCGATATCTTTAACAAACTAGGACTAAAAAACATCGCCGATAGCGTAGAGGGCTCGACTCCGATCGTCTCGACCGAGTTTATCTTATCGCAAAATCCGGACTTCATCGTCGTTATCGGCGGTATGGGCGGCGATGGCGAAAATTTCCTAAAACAAAATCCGGTGCTTAAAAAAACGACCGCCGCAAAAAACGGCAAAGTGCTCACCGTGCCCTCCTCGATGCTACTTAGAGGAACGCCTCGCATAGGCGAAGCCGTAGATAAATTTTACGAGATGCTAAGCAAATAATGCGCTACTTTCTAGTCTCGCTCGTCTTAAATTTAGCTCTGCTTTTTTTGCCGTTAAACTCGCGCCAGATAGAGAGCGCAAAACCGCAAGAAACGATAAAGATAAAGCTAAATTTGACGCAAGAAGAGCCTAGCAAAGAGACTAGAGAGTATGTGCCGCCTCAAAGCGCCGAGCCGCTAGAAAAACCTATGGAATGGCCGCAAGAAACGCAACCCGAGCCGGTCAAATTTGAGCCTGAGCCAGAGCTCAAGCCCGAAATTTTACAGCCCGAACCAAAGCCGGTAGAGAGCGAACCTATAAAACCCAAGGAGGAGAAAAAGCAACCGCCAAAACCGAAAATAAAAAAGCAAATCTCGCCAAAGCCGGCGCAAGCGGTAAAAGAGGAGCCTAAATTTGAACCAGCACCCGCACCGAGTCAAATTTTACCCGCCGAGCAAAGCGCGCAGCCTAGCTCAAATTTAGCCCCCGCAAAGCAGACCGCCGTACAAGATAGCGGCGAAGCAAAAGAGCAAAACGCATGCAAAGAGGGTGTGGGCTTTACCGTGGCGCGCGAGCCCGAGGCCAAATATCCCAAAAAAGCGCTCATGCTGCGACTAAACGGGACGTTTAGAGTCGAAGTAGATTTTAAATTTGACGGAGAGATAAAGATAATAGCCGTTCGCGGGAAAAATAAAATTTTTAACGACGAAGCGGTAAAAATAACAAAGGAGTTAGAAATTAAAGCGTTAAAAAATATTTCGAATTGTATAATTACCAAACCTTACGAGTTCAAAACGGAGGAATAGATGTTTGAAACCAGGCAAAAAGGGCATGCCGGACCAACGCGTCCTAAAAAGATAAAGATGGCGACTAACGCCGAGGTGGAGAAATTTTTAACCGAGGAGCTACCCGCGCAAAAGGACGGCGTGATATACATCCACGTACCTTTTTGCGATAATATCTGCTCGTTTTGCTCGATGAACCGCACGAAGCTAGAAGACGAGCTAGATAGCTACACGCAGTATCTGCTGGGCGAGATCGAAAAATACGGTAAATTTCCGTATCTGCAAGCTAAAGATATCCGCAGCGTCTATTTTGGCGGCGGAACTCCTACGATACTAAAAGAAAAGCACCTAGAGCCAGTTATCACGGCTCTGCGCTCAAATTTTAATATCGCCGAGGACTGCGAATTTAGTCTAGAAACCACGCTACACAATCTAAATTTAAGCAAAGTGCGCCTGCTAGAAAGCCTAGGCGTAAACCGCTTTAGTATCGGCGTGCAGACATTTTCGGACAAAGGCCGCAAGCTGCTAAACCGCGTCCACGATAAAAAAGGCGCGATAGAGCACCTAAAAATGATCAGGCAAAATTTTAGCGGCATGGTTTGCACGGATATTATATTTAACTACCCTGAGCAAACGATAGACGAAGTGCTAGAAGACGCGCGCCTAGTAGACGAGTTAGAGATCGACAGCACGAGCTTTTATTCGCTTCAGCTTTTTGAAAAATCAGAGCTCGCAAAGACGGTCTCGCAGGACTACTACGACGTGAACTACGAGCACAAGCTGCACAACGCTTTCTTTGAAAAGCTGCTAGGTACTGGCAACTACGAGGTGCTAGAGCATACTAAATTTAACCGCATCGGCCGCGACCGCTATCAGTATATCCGCCTAAGCCACGAGGGCGCCGATATACTGCCGTTAGGTAGGGGCTCTGGCGGAAGGCTAGGCTACTACGACATCTATAACGCTAAAGAAAAAATGCGTATGATAAACAAAGTAGACGACAAACAGCGTGCCGAGGGACGGCTAAAAAGCCTCTTTATGTACCCAAAAATCGACCTCGCGCAAGTAAAAAGCCTAGTTAGCGATGAGACCTTTAGTGCGCTAATGGAGTTTTTCAAAAAATGCGAAAGCAAAGGCTATATGCACATAGAAAACGGCTTTTTAAACTACACTACGGACGGCGTATTTTGGGGTATGTCGATCGGCACCGAAGTAGCAAATATCTCACAAAAGGACTTTGAATGAAAAAAATAGTTATCTACACGAGCGCGACTGGAAATACCGAGAAAGTC
Source organism: uncultured Campylobacter sp. (assembly GCF_938018145.1). Lineage (GTDB taxonomy): Bacteria > Campylobacterota > Campylobacteria > Campylobacterales > Campylobacteraceae > Campylobacter_A. Next base: position 3,242 of record NZ_CALIII010000227.1, on the reverse strand, counting down.
GGTCTTGCCATCGCAAACGAGCTTGGCTGCGAGGCGGTCAAATTTACTGAGGATCTGCACCTAAATTTGGACGGTTACGACTTTATCGCGCTTGGATTTTACGTCGATAAGGGCGACGCGGAGCCTAAATTTAAACGCTTTTTACGCGAGATAAAGGGCAAAAAAACGGGCGTATTTATGACGCTTGGCATGGATCCCGAGCACGAGCACGCGATGAACTGCCTAGAAAAGGCAAAAGTCGTGCTACGCGAGGGCGAAAATGAAATTTTACGCGAGTTTTACTGCCAAGGCGCGATCGATCCAAAGGTCATCGAGCAACTACGCAAAATGGGCGAAGCAGCGCCAAACGACCCGCGCTACGCCGTAACTCCTGAGCGCGAAGCTAGATGGGCTAGAGCTGCGACTCATCCTGACACAAACGACATAGAAAACGCAAAAGCAGCGTTTAAAGGAATATAAATTTGCCGCCGCTTGGCGGTCAAATTTGCTAGTTAAATTTGGCGCATTTTAAATTTGTAAATTTGCGCCCTACTTTTAGCTTTATTTTAAATTTTACTCACCCAGACCCGCATCTTGAAAACTATAAATTTGCAAATTTAATTCCAACAAAATTTCCAAAATCTGCGACGCTTTGCGCGAGCAAAGCAGTGTCGCCACCTTAAACGTGCAGTGGGGCTAGAGAGGGTTTGGGAGAGGGTCTGTCTCGGACAGTTACGAGCGCAAAGCGCGAAGTAAAGGAAGGCGACACTCTACTTCGCTTTGCTCGTAGCTGCAAGCAGACCGTAAGTAGAATCCCCTTCCTCTCCCAATAAAAGAGGAAAGCTTTAATTTGATAGAAGCTACAAATACGTAACGTTAAATTTGACGAAAATAAAATTAGCACCATAGAGATGCAAATCTCGGCAAGTAAAATTTGCAATTTTAACTTCAAATTTGAACATCAAGAATTAAGGCAACGTATCGTAAGATGACTTTTGGTAATTTCACTTCGTTACCCCCCCCACTGAAAGGCAAGCCGCAAATTTATCGCCAAATCATCCTTAATACTCCAAATTAGCCAAAACTCGCTATAATCTCCTAAAAAATCAAAAGGAAAATTATGATACAAACTTGTTTATTTCCGGCTGCGGGCTACGGCACGAGATTTTTGCCAGCGACTAAATCGCTACCAAAAGAGATGCTGCCGATCCTGACCAAGCCGCTCATTCACTACGGCGTGGACGAGGCGCTAGAGGCCGGCATGAAAAACATGGCATTTATCACGGGTCGTGGCAAACGCGCGCTGGAGGATTATTTTGATATCAGCTACGAGCTAGAGCATCAGATCTCTGGTACGAACAAAGAACACCTACTCGTCGATATCCGCGAACTAATGGCGCGCTGCACGTTTTCATTCACGCGTCAAGAGAGCATGAGAGGCCTAGGCAACGCCATCCACACGGGCAAAGTTCTCGTGCGAGACGAGCCTTTTGGCGTGGTGCTGGCCGATGACCTCTGCATTAACGAAGAGGGCGAAGGCGTGCTATCTCAAATGGTAAAAATCTACGAAAAGTACCGCTGCAGCATCGTCGCCGTCATGGAAGTGCCGATCGAGCAAAGCAAAAACTACGGCATCGTCACGGGTCGCGCGATCGAGGACGATCTGCTCATGATTAGCGACATGGTAGAAAAACCGGACCCTAAAGAAGCTCCGAGCAACCTAGCCGTCATCGGCCGCTATATCCTGACGCCTGACATCTTCACGATCCTAGAGCGCACCAAGCCCGGCAAAAACGGCGAAGTGCAAATCACCGACGCGCTAAAAGAGCAGGCCAAAGACGGCATGGTGCTAGCGTATAAATTTAAAGGCAAGCGCTTTGACTGCGGTAGCGTCGAGGGCTTCGTGCAGGCGACTAATTTCTTCTACGAGCTAGGCAAAAATGCTAAAAAATGAGCTGTTTTTCGAAAAAACGCCGCTAAGTGCGATCGGCTCCTACGCCAAACGCATGAACGACGAACTAAAAGGCGGCGAGATTGGCTACTATCACCTGCCAGAAATCGGCGCAAATTTGCTCAGCGAAATCGCCGAATATGAGGCGACGCTCGCGCACATAAAAAGCGTCGTGCTAGTAGGCATCGGTGGTAGCAGTCTTGGCGTAAAGGCGCTAAAAACGATGCTATCAGGCGCTAAAAGGAGCCGCGAGCGAGAGCTTTATTTTCTCGATAACGTCGACGCCTTTAGCTTTGAGAGCGTTTGCGAGAGCATCAAATTTGACGAGACGCTTTTTATCATCTCGTCAAAATCAGGCACCACGATCGAGACGATCACACTATTTAAGTGTATTTTGGAGCGCTTTAAGCCGTCAAATTTGAGCCAAAATTTCATCGTCATCACCGATCCAGCCTCGCCGCTAGAGGCCTACGCCAAGCAAAACGGCGTCAAATTTTTTAATATCCCAAAAAACGTCGGCGGTAGATTTAGCGTGCTTAGCGCGATCGGTCTGGTACCGCTAATGCTATGCGGATACGACGCGGCGGCGCTGCTCGAGGGTGCTCGGGCGTGCAAAAGGCGATTTTTAGAGGACGGCGACGATACGCTGCTACAAAAAGCCTACCACTACGCGACGCACAAAAACGCCAAGATCAACGTGATATTTAGCTACGGCGATAGGTTTTTGGAGTTTAACGACTGGTACGTGCAGCTGTGGGCGGAGAGTCTGGGCAAGAAAAAAGGCTACAAACGCTACGGACTCACGCCCGTCGGACTCATCGGCTCGCGCGATCAGCACAGCTTTTTGCAGCTCATCATGGACGGCGTGAAGGATAAAACGGTAAGCTTCATCAAGGTAGCCGCCGCGGACGCAAACACGGCGATACCGAGCATTAGCCTAAACGGCCTTGAGGGCTGCGACTTCGTAAACGGGCTAAATTTGGGCGAGCTAATCAACGCCCAGTGTAGCGCCACCATGCATGCGCTCGTGCAAGAAGGCATCAGTGTAGACGTCATCGAGCTTGAGCGGCTAGACGAGGCGAGCGCGGGATTTTTGATTTATTATTTCGAACTTCTCACGTCGGCTACGGGCATAATGCTAGGCATAAACACCTACGATCAGCCGGGCGTTGAAGTAGGCAAACGCATACTAAAGACGATGCTAACGGCAGGCAAATAAAGGCTGCGGCGTAAATTTACGCGGATTTTGCTTTGTGAAGATGTAGAGCGTTAGCTCACGTAAATTTTTAGCCTACAAGCTTGTGTTTGCAGT
>NZ_CALIII010000226.1 GCF_938018145.1 uncultured Campylobacter sp. | reverse complement strand
ACGTTATAGCCAAGATAAAATTCCCTCACGCCAAATGAGCTTGTTGTATTTGTCGTATCTGTGTTGTGGCCAGAACCATCGTTTGCAGAGTATCTTAAGCCCAACACGCCAAAAAAGTTATCGTCAAGAGCGGCCTTAAAAGTACCCACAAATCTAAAGTTGTGAGCTGCTTTTGTCTCTTTTGCATCATTTACTTTTAGCTTATTGCCCGTATATCGATATCTAGCAAATCCTGAAAAATCTACGTCTTTAATAGCTTCTTCAAGCGGAGTAGCATTTAAAGTAGAGAAAGCGCCAAGCGCAACCAAAGCAGCTAAAGAAATTTTAGCAAGTTTCATAAGTTCTCCTTTATAAAAGTTTTATAGGCATAATTCTAGCACAAAAGCGGCTGCAGTAAGCTTAATAGGAAAATTTAACATAAATAATGGCAAAACTTGTATATATCAGGATTTTTGAGGTTATTTTTGATACTTGATATTATCAAAATGCAAATACTATCAGCAAAGCTTAAATACAAAAACTAAATTTTAATGATTTTTATGAGAAAAAAGATAAAAAAGGGGACGCACATCCCCTTCTTAAAAGGAGTTCTAACTTTGATTGCTTGTAAGAATTATAAAATATTTCGGTAAATCAACGGCTAATCAAAGCTGATATTTTCACTTTTCGGAACTTCGATTAGAATTTTTTTGTTGCTTTCTTGCTGTTGTGGGCTTTTTGCAGGACTTGTACTTTTAAATTTCGGCGTTTTATTTACTTTATGCGTAACGTGGTGCGTTCCGCTTTTTATGAGCAGCATCTCAGTGACGAGTCCGCCTGAAACGCTTGCATAGACGGTATCTCCGCTAGAAAAGTAAAATTTATCCGCACAGTACTTGCCGCTAGGCAGTTTGCCGTTTGATACGTCGATTGATTTTATATCGTAGCAGTATCTGCCGCCGTCATAGGTTACGCTTGATATCACGCCGCGTAAAGAGCCTCTAACGGGCGCAGGTTTTTGAACGACTGGTTTTTGGACGACTTTTGGCGCCGGTTTTTTCTCAAAAAATGCGCAACCGCTAAAAACCAGCAAAACGGCGGCTAAATTTAAAAACTTAAGCCTGAACACTAAGGACGTTCCCGCCGAGTTCGGCTATTCTTTTATCTACGGCTTTCGTTGCTTTTTCTATCGTTTTTTGCGAAATTTCAGGTAGCTTACCGCCCCAAATTTTCTCGGCCTCTTTAAAACCTCTTAGCATGCCTTCTTTTCCGGCTTCGAGCTTTTGCAAGTCGTCTCCTGCGGCGCTAATGATAAAATTTGAAATCCTATCCGCGGTGTTTGTGATACCGAAAAATCCATTCTCGCTCACTAGATCGCTGGCTTCGCTTTGGCTTAGTTGCGTTATAGGCTTGCCCTCGTAGCCGATAGATTTAAAATCGACGCCGGACAAGATATCGTTTAGAGAATTTATGCTTTTGCTTTGAGCGCCGAAAATGTCGTTAAATTTTGCAGAACCGTTAAAGGCCGAAACCTGAGATAAGAAATTTGAACTCGAATTTGAGTCCGCTCTAGCCTGAAAATGCGACAAATAGCTATTTGTTAGCTGCTTTACGTCGATATTTGCGTAGGCTTCTTGCATCCTTTTTATATTTTCGTTTTGATCTACGCTTGTCGTATTTTGGACGTTTTGCACGTCGTAGCGAGGTTGCGGGATGTATGGATTTTGGCTTAAACCGTTGATGCTTTGCATGTTTTATCCTTTAGATTTTACTCTGTATTATATATCGTCAAATTTAGGATAAAGTTAACGGGTAAAAAATTATTTTACCCTATCGCCGACGTGGCCGTTGTATACGATGTCCTTGGCGTCGATGTTTTCGTCAAGTAAAATTTCGCTTATCTTGCCGCTTTTTTTAATGCTTTCGATATCTTGTTGCAAATCCTCTTGATAGCTGTATATCATCGCGGCTCCTGAGACGCCCTCTACGCCCTCTAGCGCCTTAAAAAGCTCTATCTCGCCGTCTAAATTTTCCGCGCTCATCACGACTACGATCTTGCCGTCTTGCGCGGCGATGACCTCGCAGCCTTTTACTTGCTCGATTCTTTTAGCCACCTCGGCGGCTTCGTTTCCGTCTTTTGTATATACTATCGCACTTGATATGTTCATTTTACGCTCCAAAATTTAACCTCTTTTTCGTACGCGACGCTGATTAGCCTGCCGCTATCGGAGAGGTAAATTTCATTTAAAATTTGCTGTCCGGTTTTTACGGTCGCGAGTTTTGTCTTGCTTGCGATGTCGTAGACCAGGATATCGCTCTCTTCGCCGTTCATATACGCTAGCGTTTTGGCGTCGTCGCTAAGCCCCGTCGCATAAACGATAAAATCGGACTTAAAATAGCTCATTGAGCCGTTAAAAACACCTGCTTGTTTGTCGATGCAGCCCACGGCTACGACGTCATTTTTGTAGTCGATGTCATACATATTGTCTTTAAAGAAATTTAGCGTTTGCTCGGTTTGGCGAGTTTTTAGATTATAGATATAAATCACGCCGCTTTCGGCTCCGATAGCGATTTTGTCGCGGGTTTTATTGATCTCAAAATCAACATAAAGCGCGATGGAAAATTTATGTTTAAAGACCGCTTTTTTACTCTCTAGGTCGATGTAGTAAATTTCATTGCCAAAGTCCGATACTACCGCCGTTTTTTCATCTATAAAAAATGCTTTTTTAGCGGATTTGTTAGCTAGGTGCATATTGCTAACCTCGCTCCAGCCGTCATTTTCTTTTTTAAAAACGTACAAATAGCGCTCGTTGTAGTCCATCTCGGTTAAAACCAATAGCATATCGCCCAGGCGGTCGATACTAAAAATCTTTGCGGGCTCTTCGTCGCTAAAGTGCGTTTTGACCGTGCGAAATTTGATCGGTTCTAAAAATTTATCCGCCTTTATGTCGTAGATATCAAGCTCGCTACCGTCCGTGCCCAGATATAAAATTTCATCTATCAAATTTGAGCTTATCACGTTTGCGCCGGCTTTTATGACCTTGTCCGGTTGCGAGATCTCAAGCGGTGCCGCCGCTAAATTTGCGGTCAAATTTAAGCAAAAAATCGCCGTAAAAAATAAAATAAATTTTCTCATAACGCCTCCATTTTGATACTATTCGCGAAGCAAACTTCCATACACTGCGCGCAGCCCGTGCATTTTTGATTTACGCTCGGACGAAAAACGCCTAAAAAATCGATCGCTCTAAATTTGCAAACGTCCTGACAGCTACAGCAAATCGTGCCGTTCCAAGCAAGACAACTATGCACGTCGATAAAAATTTTAGCTTCGATTTTAGCTGCAAATTTTAAATTTAAAACCTCTCGTCCCGCCTCTTCGCAAGCGAGCGCACACTCTTTACAAAAGTTGCAACCCAAGGACTTAAATTTAAAATTTACTCTCTCGTTTTCAAAACTCAAAAGCTCTCTTTCACAAGCGCCAACGCAAGGCGCGTCGCAATCAGCGCAGTTAAATTCGCCGCAAAAATAAGGCGGCGCGATAAATTTTTGAGCGGTTTTGCCGCCCAAAAATTTAGTAAATAGTTCGCGTCTGGATACGCTCACCTAACGCCTTCGTTTAGTATATCTAGAAGGTTTGATCGGTGTTGCGCGTCTTGCTGACGGCTAAAGTCAGGCTTAAAGTTATTTTTCACGCGCGGTTTAACGTTCGCTTGAGGAACGTGGCAAGTGGTGCAGTTATAGCGATCTTGACTTAGTTCGCCGCCTTTATCTTTATTAAATCTTATACTGTAAAGGTGCGATTTAGGGATCGGCGTAGCGCCTACGTCTTTCGCGACCTCAGGCATATGGCACGTAACGCACATATTGTTGTCTTTCGTGATAGGAAGCAGATCCGCGATATCGTGCGGGATTAGCGGAGGCGCGTTCTCGAAAGAGCGCTCGTATTTTTGCGCTTCACCCGGCATCGGGCTAGTCCAGTTAATATCCGCTAAAGTCACGTTCTCGTCGGTAACTTCGGCCGTTCTTAAGCCTGATACGTCGCCGACGCTAGGGTTATTGCAGCCGATGAGTAGCGCAGCGGCGCACACGACTCCAAAAATAAGCTTATTAGCTTTCATTAATTTCTCCTTAAATTTCTTATATTAAATTTGAGCGCGTCGTCATCGCAGACGTCGATACAGCGTCCGCAGCTGATGCACTCGCTCGAGGTTATAAACCCGCTTTGCTTGCCGATAATGCCGAGCACTTGGTTTTCCGGGCAGATTAGCTTGCATTTCATGCAGCTAGTGCAGCTAGCCGCATCGTGCTTTACCCTGATAAGGGCAAATTTGCCGGCTATCGCGTAAAAAGCGCCCAGCGGACAAAGCTTTGAGCAGACTAATCTATCGCCGATAAACGCGTCTATCGCAAACACGCCAAATGCCACGAATAGCCACAGCGTGCCGCCGTAGATGACGCCGCGCTGAATAATGCCGATAAAGCTAACGCCCTCAAACGCCGGAGCCGAAGTGACTAGCGAGATAAAAAGCGTAAATCCTAAAACGTAATATCTCGCGCTTCGCGTGAAATTTACGAATTTTTTATCTTTGTCGTAGCCAAGCTTTACTCTGACCCAGCGAGCGGTTTCGGTGATGATATTTACCGGGCAAACCCAGCTGCAAAAAGCGCGCGGAGCGACAATCGCGTAAAAAGCAAACACGATAGCGGCTCCCACAAGCGCGCCCGAAGCGATACTAAAACTAGCTAAATATAGCTGCAAAACGGCAAACGGATCGCTAAGAGGAACGACTCCGAAAAGCAAAGACGAACTGAGATTGCCTTGTAAAATTTTAATTCCGTAGTAGTTGCTCGCAAAAAACAGCCCTAGGATCAAAATTTGACTTATCCTTCTTAAAATCAAATATTTCATAGCAAATCTCCGCTATTTAGATAGTCGTTTAGCTTTTTCTCGTCGGTTTTAAACTCTTTTGGTTCGGCATCTTTTAGCTTTTTATCCGCGCCCTCGACCCAGCCTTTTACGTACTGTTCGTTGCTAGAGCCCAGCCCTATCTCGCGCGGAAGCACGAAGATAGAAGCTTTTGGCGTCACGCAAACTTGTTCGCACATGCCGCAGCCCGTGCAGTAGTCGGCGTCCACGACCGGTTTAAAAAACGCATGCTTTTGCGTGCGTTCGTTGCGGACATATTCAAGCCTTAACGCTTTATCTATCAAAGGACAGGCGCGGTAGCAAGCGTCACAGCGAAGTCCCTCGTAAGCGATGCAGAAATTCGGATCCAGCACCGCGATACCCATTTGCGCTTTGTTTATATTTAGCTTGCCGTTATCCTCGCTCACCAGCTTCGTATCTAGCGCGCCGGTCGGACAAGCGACCGTACACGGGATATCCGGGCACATATAGCACGGAATTTTACGCGGAGTATAAAACGGAGTGCCGTAAGGCAATCCGTCGTCTAAATCCGCAAGCTTAAGCGTATCCCAAGGACAGGCTTCTACGCAAAGCCCGCAGCGTATGCACTCGCTAAGGAAATTTTTCTCCTTTAAAGCACCCGGCGGCCTGATGAGTAGAGTTTGGGCTTTAGCCGTCGTTTGCGTACTCCAGATAAAGCCGCCCGCGAGAACCAAACTAATCGCTTTTAACCCAAATTTTAAAGCCTCTCTTCTATTTTGCATTATTAAGCCTTGTAAATTTTAACCGCGCATTTTTTATAGTCGGTCTCTTTTGAGATCGGGCAAGTCGCATCTAGGCAGACTTTGTTGATATACACGTTTTCATCAAAAAACGGCACGTAAACTAGTCCCGAAGGAGTTTTGTTTCGTCCGCGCAGATCTAGCCTTGCTTTTACCTTACCGCGGCGAGACTCGACCCAAACTACGTCGTTATGCTGTAAATTTAGCTTTTGCGCATCGCCCTCGTGCATGTAACAAAGAGCCTCAGGTACGGCGCGGTAAAGCTCAGGAACGCGCATAGTCATAGTGCCGGTGTGCCAGTGCTCCAAGACGCGGCCCGTGCATAGCCAGAAAGGATACGTAGTATCAGGCATCTCGCAAGGATCCATATAAGGGCGGAAGAAAATTTTAGCCCTATTAGCGATAGAAAATTTCTCGTCTCCGCTAGTTACTTTGGTCAAATCGCCTTTTTGCAACTTGGCTTTTTTATTGCCGTAGAATGCAAACTGCTTGCCATCCTCGGCAAATTTCTTCGCGTACGGATCGTATTTGGCGTTAAATCTCCACTGAGTTTCTTTACCGTCTACGACGGGCCACCTTAGTCCGCGCACTTTGTGATAGGTATCAAAGTCCGCCAGATCGTGTCCATGACCTGAGCCAAATTTGCGGTAGTCTTCCCAAAGATATTTTTGGATGAAAAATCCGTAACCCTCAAATACCTTGCCGTCTGAGCCGACTACTTTTCTGCTGTCGCCAAAAACTTCTGAGTTATCAAAATCTTCCATTATAGCGTCTTTTGCAGGATAGCTCTTAGCCTCTTCGTTTGCGAAAAGCACGTCAAATAGCGTATCTTCTTCGCTATAACCCATGGCTTTTGCCTCGTCTAGCACGCTTGGAAGCGTTAGCTTATCGTCCACTTTTTGTTCGCCCCAAACCTCTTTTAGCTTAAAGCGCTTAGCAAATTCCAGCATTTGCCAAGTATCGCTCATCGCTTCGCCTACCGGAAGGACTTGCTGACGCCAGTGCTGCGTTCGGCGCTCGGCATTACCGTACGCGCCCCATTTTTCGTAAATCATCGCAGTAGGCAAGATTAGATCGGCAACCTTAGCCGAGATGCCCGGATACGGGTCTGAGACGATGATAAAGTTATCCATCTCGCGAGCGGCTTTTATCCAGTGGTTTGCGTTTGCGGTGTTTTGCCACGGGTTATTTACCTGCACCCACGCCCATTTCATCTTTCCGTCTTCCATATCGCGCATCATTTTTACGTAGTGGGAGGCGACTTTCGGATTTAGCGTGTTTTTAGGAAGTTTCCAAATTTTCTCGCTTATTTCGCGGTGTTCGGCGTTATCTACGACCATATCCGCAGGCAAGCGGTGGACGAAAGTACCGACCTCGCGCGCCGTTCCGCAGGCGCTTGGTTGTCCGGTTAGCGAGAAAGCGCCCTCGCCCGGTTTTGCTTGTTTGCCAAGTAGCATATGCACCATATAGGCTTGCTCGTTTACCCAAGTGCCGCGTTGGTGCTGGTTAAAGCCCATTGTCCAAAAGCTAACTACTTTTCTACCTTTTTCGATGTACCAGTCGGCTAGTTGCTTTAGTTTTTTCTTAAATTCTTCCAAATCCTCGTTTGGATCGCCTTTTATTAGCGGAGCGGAGAAATCAAGCGTATAAGGTTTAAGAGCTTCTTTAAATTCCTCAAACGTGATTTGCCAGTGTTTGCCCGCGGTAGCCGTATTTTTATTTTCCATCACGTCGCCCTCTTTATAGCCTAGATAGCCCAGAGTCACGCCTTCGTTTTTGCTTAGTTTCTTATGAAGCTCCGTCTCTACGACGTCTTTTTCGTTTGAGTAGTTAGGATGATTTGGATTATTTCTAAGCCCGTAGCCGATATCGGCAGGTCCCGTCGCAAATACGCAGTGGCTATTTACGTAGTCCCAATCGATGGCTTCAGGATGATTATAAACGATCTCGTGAGCGATGTAGTTCCAGATAGCAACGTCGCTTGAAGGAGCGAAAATAATCTCGGAATCGGCGATATTTGACGTTCTAGTCGAATACGTGCTTAAATTTACGACCTTTACGCGCTCGGGATTGCTTAGCTTTTTATCGCTTACGCGCGCCCAAAGTATCGGGTGCATCTCGGCCATATTAGCGCCCCAAGCCACGATAGTATCGGTTAGCTCTATGTCGTCGTAGCAGCCCGCAGGCTCGTCGATACCGAAAGTCTGCATAAATCCGACGACCGCGGACGCCATACAGTGGCGAGCATTCGGGTCAATAGAGTTGCTTCTAATACCCGCTTTCCATAGTTTGACGGCTGCATAACCCTCTAAAATAGTGTATTGACCCGAGCCAAAAACGCAGGCTGAATGCACGCCGTTTTTCTTCATGGTCTCTTTATATTTTTCCGCCATGATGTCAAAGGCTTTTTCCCAGCTAATAGGCTTAAATTTGCCTTTTTTATCAAATTCGCCCTTTTCGTTCATGCGTAAAAGCGGCTGAGTGATGCGGTCCGCGCCGTACATGATCTTGGCGTTAAAGTAGCCTTTGATGCAGTTTAGGCCGCGGTTTACTGGTGCTTCAGGGTCGCCCTTGACGGCTACGATTTTGCCCTCTTTGGTTGCGATCATTACGCCGCAGCCAGTTCCACAGAACCTACATGCAGCTTTATCCCAGCGCCAGCCCTTTTCAGCTGCGTTTTGCGCAGCTACCATAGAGCTAGGCAGCGCTATACCGGCACTCGCGCAAGCAGCCGAAGCGGCGGCACTTTTTATAAAATCTCGTCGATCCATTTTCTCTCCTCGTTTATTTTTTAAGATAGTTCTTAAAAATCAGGCGGATATTAACCGTTACAACCTAAATTTAAGTTGATTAAAAACAATTAGTTCTTTAGCAATATTTGGCATTCAAATTAAGACCAAAATTATCTTTATTTTGCCTATTTTAGGGGTAAAGCTTAAAATTACGAATAAATATATTTCTTTATATTTAGTAAATTTGATATTCTTTTTGATAACAAAACCCATAATATTTTAGAAACTATTTATAAAATATAAATTTAACGTGTAAAATCGTAACATTTTTTCATTGTAAATATAAAGCTATATATCAAGTATAAAAACAGTGGTCTATTTTTAAATTTAACCTTTTAAAAGCGCTAATTTTAGGCTAAATTATCATAGGTATAAAATTGATTAAAACTCAAGACCGTATAGCTCATAAATTGTAAATTTGATCAAATTTGAGCTATATATTTAAGTTTTATTTTTAATTTTTAAAAT